>CAZUWB010000001.1:0-24285 GCA_964623945.1 uncultured Methanosarcinales archaeon
ACCTTATATCAATTAAAATCTTAAGGTTCTGCTCCAAATCAGGAAGCAATGGATTTTCAGGCAAGAATAAGTCCTACTCCAAGCGGATGCACTATATAAGCAGTCTGTTTTCCTTTTCTTTTCTGGCCCTGATGAGCAAGAATTGCTGTTTTTATTGCCTTCTGTATTTTTTTTGAGTAAATCATACTTACAAAATATGTCCTAAGGTAGAGTATATTAAATTTTTGTCTTATTTGATATTAGTTAATTTTATTCTTTGTTCAACTAATCTATCAATCTCCTGAGAATCAATACTTCCATCTTCTCCATCTTGAGAGATTATTAATTGTGGATAATATCCATTTTCTTTGTACCATCGAAGTTTTCTGTCCCATGACTTCTTATACGAGTCCACAGATAACATTCCCAGATGTTCCCAATAAAATTCCGTAGAATTGATCATAAAAGTAAAATCCGGTAATTTGTAATCATAGGGATTATTTTTGGACACAAGCTTTTTCTCATAGTTTTTCTCTGAGAGTTGAATTCCTGCTTTAATTAAAGCATTTGCAATAATAACCTCTGATTTTGATCTTACTAAAAATCCTGAACTAGTTTTATGAATTCTGTTTTCAGCATAAGGAATATCTGAGATATCATCTCTAACAGCCAGAGTAAATAAATAAGTATTTCTATTGTCAGTTTCAGAGCTACTTGCATGTCTATATTTTTGTAGGGTGTCAATTCCCTTTTGTAATAGTAAAAAAGTTTTTTTCTTAAATCTGGTTAGGGCAGTATACATCATCTCCATTGAAAGATTATATGTTCCTTCAGGAATAATTAAGATAACATTTTCAAAGTCACTGCCTTGTGATTTATGTATAGTTATTGCATAAGCAAGATCCAGATTAAATTCTACGCTTTGCTCCTTGCCTCCATTATAATAAGTATACCAATATTCTGATTGGTCTGAGAATCTTACATTTAATCTATCTTTAAATCCGTAAGGAGATTTTACTATTCCAATCTCTCCATTAGCCACATATTTGTCAGGATTGTCTGGATAGCATTCAAGTTTCCTCGTATTAATGTTCTGTATAACTTTATCTTCATGAATAATATCCTTAGTTTCTCCAAATGGTTTCGGAAATGATAGTCCTTTGCCATAATATCCACCCCTTCTCCATTTTTCAAGGGTTTTTCCTAAGAACTTGTTTTGAAGATAATTGTTTATTGAACCAGTGCCACAAATTTCTTTTTGCTTTACTGGACTTAAAACTTGCCAAGATTCACATTTTTTGGCATCCCAATTGCTAGAAATACCAACACTTTCTTTATAAGTGTCATAATCATTAATTCCTAATTTATTTAATGCTTTATCAAGTTGGCTATAGAGTTCTTCTAGTGTATCCCAAAAATACACAGATAAATCATCATTTTCGATGATCTTTTCTTCATTAATGAGACAATAAATTTCCTCAATATCCTTTGATTTAAAATCTCTTAGAAATCCATCAGCCAATTGTAAGCAAAGACTATCTTTTTTCTTTTGTCTAACTCTTTCTTTTAAGACTGCTAAATTATTATAATAATTTTCATTATTTTTAAGCCATCTAATAATATCATCAAAAGGTCTTCCTGGTCCAATAGGAGGGAGTTGATTTGGATCTCCAACTAATATGAATCGGGATACATTAGTGAAGTCAATAGACCTTATAAGTGTGGCAAACAAATCCTCTGCTAACATAGAACATTCGTCAATAATTATTGTCCTTGCAAAAGTTTTTTCTCCTCCCTCAAACTTAAAATTAAAGCTATCATCCAACCAACCAAGTAAGTTTAGATGCTGATGAATTGTTTTTGCTTCTAAATTAGGGATATTTAGGGTTTTATTTATTCTAACCCTGGCTTTGCCTGTTGGTGCAAGAATCAAGAAATCTTTTGCCTTTTGTTTCTCACTCTCTATTAGACCTTCAATTAAAATATTCAATACTTCTGTTTTTCCTGTTCCAGCCTTTCCAGTTAGGATTGAAAATTTTTTAGAAAACAAAATATTAAGTGCATTTGTTTTTTCAATTCGTGCAATTTTCTCAGTTTCGATACCCAACTCGGAATCCGCAACAGCTCCAAATCTTTTATTCATAATTGTTTCCCAATTAGGTATGCTTTTATTGTATTCATTTCCTTCTATTAATTCTTTGATTTTGACTGCGATAGTTCTTTCATAATCTCTTATATATTTTAATGCAACAAAATCAGTATTTTCACCTATAAATTCTATACATTCTTCATAGAATTTTCTATTACTGTTAATCAGATAAGGATCAGGTATGCAAGTTCTTTCTTCGGGAAATCTCTCCCTTATTTTAAGTAATATATCATGTAAACTTAATAAGGAATCACCTTCACTGGCCGCTTCCTTTAAGGTTTCTATCATTAAGGCTCTTACTCTTCTATCATCGTCTAATTTATATTTTTCAGGAAGATAAAAAGAAGGGATCATTGCTTGGTCTATTATGTCGAATGGTATTCTTTCTGATTTTATCTCACCTTTTCTGGTTAATAATCCCTTATCTAGCTCTGCTATTAAATAAGGATTATTTACCAATTCAATTTCAGAGAAATTAAGTCCAGATTCGATTCTTAATTCTTTTTTAATTAATCGTTCAATTTGGTCTTCTGATATTTCTAATCTCATTAATAGTTCCAGAAATTTTCTTATATTCTTATCTTTTGAATAGGCTCTCCATTTGATATAAGCATACTCAAAATCTCTTTTATAGTTATTTTCTGCAACTTTTTTGCCATCAAGAATGTCTAATGTATGTTGTAATACATTCTCGTTATCCTGCTCCAGATTATAAAGAACTTCCTTTTGATAAGATAGTCCTTTGGTAAAACCTAAGAAATTAAGAACGCATCCTATTCCGGGATATTGGCCTCTATTTTTCCATAACTCTTGCATTAGAGATTGTATCCATTTTTTACGCTTATTCCAATCTTCTTTTAATTTTATTCTTCCTTCTAACAAATCTTTTTCAATATTATCTATTATCTTACTTAATTGTTCCACGATAACTAGTAAACTACTATCAGACACATGTTCAGTAACATACTTAAACTGCCTTTCAAAGTCACGAGGGGCAGTTAAAACTATATGTTTTGGATCAAGTCCTTGTTCCAAATATTCTTGATATGGTAATCTAAAGCCTTCTGCTGGAAAATTATGAGTTACCATCCTCTGCCATACTGGATTTGGATCTGGGCGTTTATCGCTAGAACCGTAGAATCTAATTTTTCCTTTTTTGAGAACTCTTCCTATTCCTATTATTATTCTTTTTGTATCTTCCTCTACTGGTGCTGAATTGACATAAAAGACAACTATTGATTTTTTTTCTTCTATCTTATCCCAAAAGGCGTTTAGTAATTTCTCTTGAAGTCTAACGTCTCCTATCCAAGAACCACTTTTATCCTGTGGAGATAAATCCCTGAGTTGCAGTTTTTCCTTTTCTCTAATTTTATTATATTCTGCGTATTGAAACCAACGATAAGGTGCTGGACAAAATGTATAAGGTGTGAACGTTTCAGGCAGTGGTGGAACATTCCAATTTTCAATCGGATGTGTAAATGTAATGGGATATGTATGATCTGAAAAGATGCCTATCTCTGCTTTACATGGTGGATCATAATCTTCCTCTTTAAAATTTGATAGTGATTGATCTTTATGCTTTATTTCAATTAACTCGTTTTTGTTTTCTCTTATATGAGGTAAAGATGTACAGTATTTATTTTTTTGAGGACTTTTACATATTTTACCATTCCAACCAGAGTCATGCCAACTCAATCTAACTGATAAGTGTGTGATCATCTTAGTTACTAAGTATCGATTATCATTAAATCTCTAGTTTCATTTCTAATCTCTCTATCATTTGGATAAATTTTTGCTTTCTTAACTAAACTGTTAAGGTGCTTTTTAACTGAATCGAATGTGAAGTAAAGTTGGTCTTTCTTAAGAGATTTTAATATTTCCTTAGGAAAATTATCCTTATTAACTATTTGATCTAAATTTCCTTGATAAAATGATGCTAATTTTATCAATTCTTCTCTATTTATGCAAGCCACTTGACATTTTTTTAGATTCGACTTAGCTTTTGAATATATTAATTGATTTTTCAGTTCACCTGCAACCATTGCGAAATCATTTTTGCTAGTATTTGATGTTACAAAAATGTAAAAGTTAAGGTTACCAAATTTTGAGATAATTCTATTATTATTAAATGATTCCATATATTTTATATCTTTCTTTAGACCGTTTCTTTTAATATACTTCAAAAGTGAAGTTTTAAGATACCTTTTAGAATCCCACAAACTGTACTTAACTTTTGAATATTTAACTCCAAAAGAACCATCTGCTAGGTTTGGGCCACCCCACCTTTGAGAGTTTGGAAAGATTAAGTTAAATATACCAAATATGATGAGTTCAAATTCTTGGTGAGGATAATTTCCTTGAATTAATCTCTTTAAGCATTCTTTAAAAGAGGCTATTTTAAGTTCATGCGCTTTGATATGAATATTCTTTAACATATCTAATAATAATTGGTAATTATTATTGATTAATGAATGTATTAGTTGATAAGAATCAATACTTTGAAAATTAGCTAAAGTTGAAATCACCTGACCTTTCAAGTTTACTATTATAATAGGTAGACCTAATAATTCCAATTCCTGAATTTTATTTGCGGTCAATCCTTTCCGGTTTAAAAGTATATAGTAGTATTTGCCATCTTTAGATAGCCTTAATAAGCTAGAATCATTAAACCCCATGTACCCTTTTCTCATTCTTTTAGAAGTAAAACCTGCATGTTTTACCCCAGAAGATAACATGCTCAATATTTTAATATGATTTAATTTTAAATCATAATAATCTGTATGTTTAACATTTGATTCTTGCCCACAACTGCATAATTTATTTTTCATTCCTCTCAATATTCTATTTTTGCATTGAGAGTTTTGACAATGGTAAAGGTAGACATTTTTAACGGATATTAGTTTAAACTTCTCTAATTTAGTTATGTGATTCTTAAAATAAGGATTAAAGTAATCAGCTTTTGTAATAAATTCATTATGAGTGACTATTTTTATTATTTTATCTTCCTCTATTTTATCAAAAATTAGAATTTCATTCTTGATATAATTTTGAATATTTGGTGGTAATTGGTTAACTTGATTTTCGGGTGCAGTCAATAGTATATTAACATTGTCTGCGTCACTTTTTCTCTTTTCAAAAGTTAAAGTAACTGGATTTCCTTGTTTGTACGATATACGTAAATGACTTATATCATAAATGGATAAATTCTTGTTTTCATTTAACCAATCTTGTAATTGTTTAAGGTAGAACTTACCTTCGCCTTTTCTTGAAACTATTATTACTTTATCACTTTCACCATACAAAGTATGTCTTAAGCCTATCTCATAAATTTTTATTTCTCTATCAGATAATAATTTTGATAATTCAAGATTATTATATTCTTGCTTATTTAGGTCATTTATTTTATATTTAAGTTTTGATCTAAACCACCATAAGATTTTATCAACCATATATCTTTCCGCATTAATGATACGTAAGTTTTGATTTTCATTATCTATATAAACTCCAAAATAGTTATCAGTAACAAATTCATTTGCCTTGGTTTTGCGACTTTGATAATTATTAGAATTTCTTATTTTACAAATGTTGATTAAGAAATTTTTACCGTACTTATCAATCCGATGAATCTTATAATATTTCTTTTTATTCTTGGGATTGAAGAAAATTTCCAATGATTTTTGTAATCTTTTCTTACCAATCCTTCTTGGAATAATTTTCCTTGTCTTAACAAACTTATTATTCTCAATCTGATAAATGATGTGCGTATTGATAATATTCCAAAAACTTGGTTTTGAAAGTAAATCTATGTTTACTGAAGATATTTTGTAGATTTTTACAAAATCTGCTAATTCACCTTCAAAACCTATTCGATTGAAGGCATCTTTTATTTCTGATTGTCGAATCAATTGTTTGCACCCCTTATTAGTAATAAATATCAGAACAACTATTTAAATATGTACCATAAAAACCTCTTTTTAATACTAGTATGTATTAACTAAGTCAATGTGCAACTAGTACAACTTCTTCTTTAGGTTGAAAAGCTTCTCTTAGAACCGTTTCCATTAATAATTCTGAATTCTTCTGATTTTCTTTAATTTTCTGTTCCAATTCATCACAAAATTTCATTAATTGGTCAACTTTTTCAACAATACGTTTCTGTTCAGAAAGTGGAGGTAAGGGTACAGTTAGCAACCTTAATTTGCCAAGACTGGTTCTTTGTCTGGTCATACCAGTTGCTTTAGCAACCACTAAATTTCTTATGATTTCAGAGTTTAATAAATATTTGATATATTCTTTAGATACTAATTTATGTGGCTTAAACTTAACACAATCTGAACATAGCACATATCTATTATGCAAATTTGGGATTATTGTAGTCCTTGCAACAGGAGCCATCTTTGCGATAACTAATTCGCCAGGATAGGCATTACATCGAATTAATTCATCCGCTTTCTTTTCAGAAGTGTATACATTTTTTCCTTCTTTCCAGAATCCTTCACCTATATTCTGTAATTGGATGATTCTTATACCATTTTCGATATAATGCTCTCTTTTCAGATTACTTCCAAAGGGACCATCTACAAAAGAATAATTCTCTGGTGCAGATAGATTAGCTAACCTAACCCATTCCCATCCCTTAGGCAGTTTATAGGGTATTTCTTCTCCAGAGATTGGAGGTAATTCTTTTTCTTTTTTGATCTTACCTTCTTTGAAAAGTTTCTCTTTTTCAGTCTTTATTCTCCTTAACAATTCTGTGGCTGGTTCATCTTTTGGGTATTGAGATACAAGTTTTCCCTGAACAGCTTCTTGGAGAATCGATTCACGTAACTTTTGGATTAAATTGGAATCGCCTTTAAGATTATTATATACTTCATCTTTATTTAAAAAAATAGATTTGAGTTTCTTTACAATAATCTTTTGTTCCTCTATTCCACAGTAAGGGATCATAATCTTCAATATGTCTTTGGGTCGTATTGCAGCATAATTCGTGGAACCTTGAGCCTTAATTTGGGAGAAGAATAAGTCTGTCTTTAGAATCAATCCCAAATAATCAACTAGCAATTTGGTAGTTTCAATATCGAAAAGGAAATAGTGGCTGCTTACTATTGCGCCGTCCAAGTCTTTGGGCACAATACCATACCCACCAACTTTAGCATCGATTTCAGCTACTAGTAATTGATTAAACCTACATATTTGTTGTTTCTTTGTCTTAATTTCATTGCTTTTTACTTCATCCCTTAATACAGCACCTTTTCTATGAAGTTTTAATGTCACTCTTTTATAAGTTTCTTTATCATTTATAGTAATAAAATCGTTCTTATACTTGACAAATTCAGATAAAGGTAGCAATTCCATATTATAGCTCCTTTTTGAGATTCTCCAAAATGGTGATATTCTTATTCATTGACGTTTCTAAAAGATTTATAATCTGCTTGCTTGTCAAATTTCTGGTTTGATCTATATTATTCGGGTTATTTATATCAAGATTATAATTCCTTTTTTTAATCTCGTCAATCTTAACTTTCCAACAGTTTTCTTTAAACTTCTTACTCTCTCTATTAGTCCACCATTCTTTCTCTAGATTGAATTCACTAATACTGATAGGTTTAGTCTTGTTATAGGTTTTATACCCTTCTGGTAAAGGATGTTCAAAATACCATATCTCTTTTGTGGATTTTCCTTTTTCAAAAAATAATAAATTGGTTCTTATACCTGTGTAAGGACTAAAGACTCCATTTGGCAGTCTAATAATAGTATGTAAATTAAATTCAGATAGAAGCTTCTCCTTAATCCTTGTTTTAATCCCTTCACCAAATAGAAATCCATCAGGTAGGACAATCCCACATCTCCCTTCTTCCTTTAGCAGCTTCATAATTAACAATAGGAACAAGTCCGCTGTTTCTCTTGTTCTATAAGAAGCTGGGAAATTCTGCTCAACTCCTGGTTCTTCTGCTCCTCCGAATGGTGGATTTGTTACTACAACGTCAACCATATCGGAAGGACCATAATCAACCAGTGGCCTAGCAAGTGAATTATCATGCCTAATATTAGGCAATTCAATATCATGTAGTATCATATTTGTAGTACAGAGCAAATGGGGTTGAGGTTTTTTCTCAACTCCATTTATACTTTTTTGGAGTTTTTTCCAGTCATTGTCAGTTTTAACCTCTTTTTTCATATTATTTATCGTACAAACCAAGAAACCTCCTGTACCACATGCAGGATCTAGTACTTTTTCTTTCAACTTAGGATTGACCATATCTACTATAAATTGGGTCACAGCTCTAGGTGTGTAATATTCACCTGCATTACCTGCACTTTGTAAATCGGACAAAATCTTTTCATATAAGTCATTAAACAGATGTCTATCCTCAGTTTTATTAAAATCAATATCATTTAATTTATTGATTACCTGCCTAATTAGAGTACCCGATTTCATAAAATTATAAGCATCTTCAAAGATTTCTTTTACTATAAAGCCCTTGGGATTATCCTCTTTAGAAACATTGAGGCTTTTAAGAGTCTTGAACATATCATTAATGAAATCAAGTAATTGTTCGCCAGTTATGCCCTCTTTGTTAGTAGCCCAATTTCTCCAGCGATATTTCTTTGGAATTATTGATTCATAATCATCATCTTCCAATTCCCATTCCTTTTCTTTGTCATCATAGATCTTAAGGAAAATCATCCATACTAATTGAGATATTCTTTGAGCATCACCATCTACGCCAGCATCCTGCCGCATTATATCTTGAATTGATTTTATAGTATTGGATATTGACATTTTTAAGCCTCCTCGTAAATGGCTTGCTTGATTTCCCTTAACGCTTGCATATACTTTTCCTTGCCACCAAAATAATTGATAATTTCAATAGTAGTCCCGAATTCTCTTAATGGATTTACCTTAAGGATATTTAATGTCTCTATATCCCCAATTCCTTCATCTGCATATTTCTCAAGAAGAGCATCAATAACTTTTCTAGCTTTATCTCCATATTTAGTAAAATAGTTCCTTTTCTTTACTTTATTAATTCTTTCCTTTCGAGTCAATGGTTTTTTATCATAAGCAACGTGACAAATTAAGTCAAATTCATCAAAATCTTTACCAACCTCTTGACTGAGTTCATGTAACAAAATTCCATGCTCTATCATTTCCTTTATTAGTGCTGACTTTTGGTCTGCTTTCTTCCATTTCTGAAGGAAGTTATCCAATGATTTAAACTCTTCATTAACAGTTTTCTTAGTATAGTCTTTCAAAGATTCTGTTACTAATTTTCCATCTTTATCAAAAATTTGTACACGTTCATTCAATACACGCACCTCGACATCTTTTACGTGGTACTTTCTAGGTTGCTCAGGTGACTCATTTAAAAGATAAATCTGCTCTTGAACTGACTGATATGCTTTTTGAGCATCAATCACAGGAAGAACAATTGGCTCATCTGCACTAAAATCCTCTGCTTGAACAGGCTCTCCATCAAAGTCGGGGTCAGCGAAGAGATGTGTAACTTGTCTAAAATCCATTATGGTAAAGTAATATTTTCCATAATCTTCTCTTATACGTGTGCCTCTACCAATAATTTGCTTGAACTCTGTCATCGATTGAATATTAGTATCCAAAGCAACGAGCTTACAAGTCTGGACATCGACACCAGTGTTGAGTAATTTAGATGTTGTAGCAACTACAGGATATTTTGAACTTGGATCAATAAAGTTTTCCAATTCTTTCTTTCCAAAGTCGTCATCTCCTGTAATCCTTACAATATACTTTGAGCTTTTAGTATACATATCCTTATTTTCATTCCAGAGAGCCCTTCTCATTCGCTCTGCATGCTCAACATCTACACAAAATACTATTGTTTTATCATGTCGATTTGTTTTCTTTATAAATTCACTTACTTTCTTTGCCACTATCTTAGTTCGTTCATCAATGACTAGACTTTTATCAAAATCTTTAGCATTATAGATTCTATCCGGGACTTCATACCCGTATTTATCAATTTTGCCTTTCTCTGGTCTATAACCTTCTACATCCTTATCAATGGAGATTCTTATGACTTTATATGGAGCTAGGAAGCCATCTTGAATACCCTGTTTTAAAGAATAAGTGTATATTGGTTTTCCAAAATAATCGATATTTGAGATAGTAGCTGTTTCTCTGGGTGTAGCTGTTAAACCAATTTGCGTGGCTTTAGGAAAATACTCAAGAACTTCTCTCCATGCAGAATCAGCAGCTGCACTTCCTCTATGGCACTCATCAACAACAATAAGGTCAAAGAAATCTCTAGAGAATTGCTTATAGATATTCTTCCACTCTTCGTTACCTGTTACTGCCTGATAGAGTGCTAAATAAATCTCGTATGATGTATCAACTTTTCTATCAGCAATCTTAGTCATCGCTCCTTTAAATATCTTAAAATCATTAATTCGTGCCTGAGTTAGTAGTATATTTCGGTCTGCTAGGAATAATATTCTCTTTTTAGCCTTTGACTTCCAAAGTTTATATATGATTTGAGATGCTACATAAGTTTTTCCTGTACCTGTTGCCATTACAAGCAAAATCCTATCTTGTCCCTTAGCTATGGCTTCTACAGTCCTATTAATGGCAATCTCTTGGTAATACCGAGGCTTCTTAAGGCCTACATGATATTCCTCTGTGATGATTCTCTCCTGTTTTTCAGTAATTCCTTTCCACTTCTTATAACGCTGCCATAGGTCACTGGGCTTTGGAAACTTATTGAGCGGGTATTCTTTTTCGGCTTCTTGAGACATACCAGTCCTATCATGTTCTATAAAACCATCTCCATTAGAACTATAGATAAAAGGAATATCAAGGATTTCTCCATATTCTATCCCTTGCTGTAAGCCAGCACCTATTGAATGGTTATTATCCTTAGCCTCAATTATCGCTATAGGTATGTTGGCTTTGTAATAAAGGACATAATCTGCTCTCTTTCTTTCCCCTCTTTCAATTTTCTCACCTTTAACAATGATTCTACCATTGGTAAAGTAAACCTCCTGCCTAACCTGATTCTTAAGATGCCAGCCAGAGGTTACTATCGCTGGAGTGATAAATTGGGTGCAAATATCTGCCTCTGATAGCGATTTCTTGTTCATGTTATATGTTGATGTTATATGCTGAAGAATATAGTATTTGTTTAATAAATATTGCTAAAATTATAGCAAAACCATATATCAGTTATCATCTATAAAGAAAGATATAAAGCGCTTTCCTAATGGTGTCAAATAATCCTTTGTCATCTTATCATAAGCAGTTTGAGTTGTTAGCATACCGGGAAATGGAATCTCAGTTGAAGTAAAACCTTTATCCTTCAATTCTTTTGAAGCAAGCCTTACAAGCTCGATATCTACACCATCAAATACTTTTTTAAAGACTTCGCCCTCACCTCCTGATTGTGCTCGCAGACCATTAACGTCAATACCTTTCTCAGTTAGTATTTCTTTTGGGCTATTGAAGTAAGAAAAAATTGCAAAGTGTAAGTCACTAAAACTTATTAAGCTATTAATGAAATATTCTACTTCAAAATTAGTTGGTTTCTTTCCGACTGCTATGTTTACTAAGGCACTCCTAAAAGCCTCAACCTTTGGTTCATACTGCTCATGCTTAATTGGATCAAGAAATCTCTGAATATATGCCTCAAATTCCTCTTTTTTTAAGTATTCAGCATCAATTTTTGATTCTAGTTGCTTTAGTCTTTCAAATAAAAGCATCAAAAAATCTAATTGCTTTCTTTGTGATGCGCTTGTAACAAAATTCTCTTTGAGAAAACTAATTACATCTCCGGTAGCCTGAGCTTGTGGTGATAGTATTCCTAAACTGCTTAAAATATTAGTTGCTAGCGTTGTTAGACCATTCAATACATCTGAAGCCTCTCTCCTTTCTATTAAATCCCTGACTTCTTTGCCATCCTTTTCAAGAATATCATCAGGTAGGTCTACCATTGAGGCTTGGAATATTTATAGTATTATAAAGATGTAGGTCTAAGCGGTAAAAATGCATCTTCAAGTCACCAAAAACTCAATCAATTTCTTACTCGCCTCAGCAATCACCTCCAAGTTTTCCATAATCTTCTTATAATCAGCATCATACAAGGCAAGATAGTTAAAGCTCTTGATTTCAAGGCCAAAGTGCTTGGAAACCACATAAGCAACTCCTTCGGCCTGTATTTCCTTCTGCTGCCGGGAAGCCTTACTGTCCTTGCGGTGTATCAGCTCATGGCTAATCTCATGGAGCAGGGTATTAACCTGCGTATTAACGCTTTGGCTAAGCCCTATTGCAATCCTACCGCCTAAGCTATAACCATAGAGGTTATTGATGCCAAGCTCTTCAAAATCAACCTCTATATCATGCCAATAGCAGAATTCAAGCAGCTTATGGAGGAGATCAAGGTGCTCTTCACCCTGAACCTCTATATCAATGTCAGGCAGCTCCTGGCCCTCTGTTTGAGATACGTCAAAGACACTCACAGGATAGAACCTAATTACCTCTATTTCCTTATCCTGCTCCTCATCATACTGCTTGAAGGTAAAGGGGGCTAGAATCCTGATAGCCTTGCTGCCAGCCTTTATAGACCTTCCAAGGCCATTCCAGGTAACAAAGCCTGCTACCCTTGTAGCATCTTTCTTCTGGAAGTAGATAAGCAGCTGGTTGTGGTAGCTGTAATTCCAGAACCTTGACATGGTGTCCAAGTACTCCTTAAAGAACTCAGAAGCCCTAACTTTATCAGTTTCCTCAGCAAGCTCTTTTAGCCTGCTTTCTATCTCTTTTAAGAGCTGAGGGGTGTCCATTTAGACCACCCCCATACTTTGCGGCAGATTACCGCAAAACTCGCAGAAGATGAGATTTAATGCTTCTTCTACTATATATTCACATATATGGTCTTTTCCTAACATTTTTTATGCACCTCCAGATGCGATTTTCTTGAGGTGTCATACAACGGAGCAGCCATGATGTTTTAGAGAAGCGACCTGTAAGGGAAAACACAATGAAGCTGTGAAGTGAGCCTCACAGGAGAAAATCGCTTATGGAGTGCTGGCAATGTTTGGAAAGGGGCATAGTGAATGAAGAAGGAGTGGTGCATGAATTTCTGTATGCAAGTAATTAGCTATAAAAAGGGGTAAATCGATGGATACCTTGATGGGTAAAAAGATTAGTGTAAAGTTATCTGATGAGTTTTTTGATGCTGTAGCAATGATTTCTAAAGTTAAGAATCTTGAAGAAACTGAATTAGTGACAGAAGCTTTAATTGAATCTATTAGGTATGAGAGAGAAGGAGCTATCAGAAAGTTAGAGAGGAAGTGGGCTATAGGCAAGATTGCAGAGCCCGAATTGCGCGCTATGATAGGAGATGAAGCTGCTGATTCTATAATTTATAAAAATAATGCAAGGCGGGCTTTGATAAAGGATATGGAGCTACTCAGGTTTGATGTTAATTAAGAGAAGTACTTTTAATTCTGTTTAGTCCATCAATTAAAACAAAAGATTTATATTTAAAGGAGATAGGTCTTTTAAAGAATGGAAACACAGAAAGATGCAATGGAATTGGCTACATATTTAAAAGGTTATTACGATGATAATAACTTCTTACCTTCAGAGCAAACAATTAGAGAGGAAACTAAATGGCCTGGTGGTAAAATAAGAGGTTCGTTAAGATATCTTCAAAAGCGGAAGATTCTAGAAGTTGAGTTTAAAGGCACTAATTTTGTTATAAAGACTGCACCAGATAGAGCTAAATTTAAAAGAAGTTTTAAGCATGAGGTTAATTTAGGCATCTATAAATATAGTTGGGGAGCAGAAGAAAGATAGACCTCAAAATTAGAGTATTTCTTTTTCATTTCAAAATCACTTTCCACTCTTTTTACTGAATTCAAATCCCATTTTCCCGAACTTAAGGCCTCCACTATAAGTAATCGGATGCTCTTTCTCGTAATTAGAATGAGCCTGCTCTAATGCTTCTTTATATTTCCTTGTTAATTCTAAAGTTTCTGATACTGGAATGGCATGATTAAGTATAGAATAATTATATACTTCAGCATCAAATTGGAGCGCAAGCAGCTCTCCTTCACTTCTTTTTATAGAAGAATTTTTAGTCTTTTCTATATCTCTTAACTTCTTTTTGATAAACTCTTCTTTCTCCATTTTAGATGCTTGCTCTGCTCTTAAATAATCTTCTGGCTTAAACTCCATTTTCATTTAGTTATCATCTTTACTATTTTAAAGTTTCTGAGAAAACCTTAGGAATTTATTTAAGAGTATCAAGCTTTGCCTGTTTCTCATCTAGTTTATCCAGCTCTTTTAACCTTGTGCATATCACTATCCTAAACTTAGGGATTCCCTCAGCTGCAACCATTTCTCCAGTTTTAAGCTGCTCGGCTAAAGCAAACCTTTCTCTGTGAGTTTTTATCACAGTATAGCTTTGCTTCTGGCCATCTTTTTCAATCTTAAGCGTTATATTGCCATTCTTAGTAATTGTCTTGCCTACTATTTTCCCTTTAGTCCTCATTCTTCTCTTGAAGATCTTAGCAATCTTCTCTTTCTTTGCAAGGACTTTCAAGGTGTCAATGAGCCTTGTGTCTATCATGTTATTGTATAATTTCCTTCGTTTTTGCAATTACTTCCTTAGCTTGCTTTAATAATTGCTCATATAGATTATCCTTCATGGATAGTTCTACACCATATTGAAAGCGCTCCCTTATACTGGTTGTAGTTTCATTGCTACCATCATTTAAAGATGTAATCTTATTTAATAGAGCATGATCAAACTCAATTTTTCCATTCTCAATTAAACTATAGATTACAGAGAAAGTGCAATCCTGATTTCTTGATTCGTAGCCATACCTGACTGCAATAGCCAGCATACAATGGTACATGGAATAGAAGATAGTGCTAGCGCTAATATCAGAATAATTGCCCTCCTTAAGATATTCAGTTGCCTTTAGATAATGCTCTGCCTTTGTTACATGCTCGGCAGCAAGCTTCTTATTTGGTTTAACCTTGACTAAGCCTTTATGTATTCCTCTTTCTTTCATCTCTTTTTCTGCTTTCTTTAAGCACCATTCCATCTTATTTTTTGCGTGTGTCATTGTTTCATCATCTCAATTATGAGATCCTCCCCAAATGCGACTATTCCTTTTAAGGCGTTAAGTAACACTTTATCTCCCTTATTGATATTTTTTATAAAATCTTCTTGGGATTGAAAAACTGGCTGAATTTTCTTTACATTCAAATTATTAATTTCTTCAATCTCTTTCTCGGCTCTTGAAAACCTTTTTTGGTCAGTTATTAAAACAGCATCTATATCCCTTGCTTCTTTATGCTTCCTTAAAACTGAACCAAAAAGAATAGCTGCATCTGCATTCTTTATTTTCCTAATTTCTGAAATCCAAACCTTGACATAGGGATGGGCTTGCTCAGCCTCCCTTTTCAATAAGAATTTAACGTATTGCCTCACATAATCGCTGTCCAGATTAAGCTTGTAAAAGGTAGCATTTGCCAGCTGCTTTGGAATTACCATTTCCTCTTTCTCCAGCCTTTTAAGTATCTTGAATGCTCCCATTGCACTTAACCCTATTTCTTTTGCCAGGTTATAGGCATTGTAGTCTTTTTCCGGACTTTTGAATATGGTCAGCACCAGTTTCATCTCATTATCTGTTATTTCAGCCATATAAACTCACAGTTTAACTATTTAAACTTAAAGTTTATAAGCTTTTCTCTTTCTTCATAAAGAATTAATATAAGAAAGAAACTAAGGCGTTTCGAAGAAACGCCTCATCATCCTTTCCTATACCTTGTTTAATACCTTCTCCATATAGGTGACAGGCTTGATGTCTGTGATAGTGGTCTTATGCACTACCCATTTTTTGTCCTCAGACATAGCCACGCTTGTCTCTATTATTGGCTGCCTGTTCAGCTGCTCTTTCTTTGCTTCTGTTAGTTCTTTCATGGTTTTTACCTCCTATTGTTTATCTGATTTAAGCCTAAATTGCGGTTGAATGGTATGCTTAGTATTACGGAAATTTGCTCTTGTGAATTTCCGCTGCGGCAAAAAATCGCCCCTATTTCAAGCCCAACCCAAGTTTATTAGGGTTGGCTGCCTTATTATGAAGAAACAAGCTCAATTCAGCCTTATTTTTGCTTCTCATTCGGTTTTTCTTGGGCTTATTTCTTGCGATTTTTTGTCCGCTGAAAAGTAACTTCTCAGCTGCTTGCACACATTTTTTCTTGTGAATGTTTTGCCTAAGTTTTCATACTGATAAGCATAAGGAGCATCAGAAACCACAAAGAACCATTCTGCAAATTTCTCATTCAAAAGTGAAATCTTTTTCTGCAACAAGTCCTTTCGTTTATCAAAAGTAATTCCTGTCTCAACTTCAATGGCAATCTTTTTCTTTCCAATCTCAAAAATAATATCTGGATTATTAGCTTCAAAAGTTTTCACTTTATCAGTAAACTGCAATAAGTATTCCTCAATCGCTTTTACCAAGAAAAAATGAGTAGTGCTTTCTCTTGATGAGGGCTTTAACAAGTAAACTTCCTGCCTGCCCCCTCCTAATGGAACGTGGGAGCTTAAAACGTATTTCTTGCCAAGCAGGAATTTTATCTCATCCTCATTCAGATTTTTCTTTGCATAGAAGCCTTTATCTTCATCCACCTTAATTATGACTTTTGGCTTTGCTTCTTGCTTTGGTACATCCTCATTCAGCTTGAGAAGTTCATCTGCATTAGTTGTAATGAGAATATGCTCCTCCTTTGAGGCGATGCTCCTTATCTCAGTATGCTCATTCTCCATTAATAAAATTCCTTCTCCAACACTTGCGCTCAGAAGCTTGTCTACTTCAGTTTGGCTAAGGCTAAAGGTCTTGATAACATTCTCAATCACAGCAGCCTCCTGCCTCATCAAGAGCTTATAGGCTGAATTTTGGAGTATGGCATTCGCAGCTCGGCTCATCAAGAGATCTGCCACATCTTGGGTAATGAGAAGTAATCCTAGATTGAATTTTCTGCACGTCTTGACAATCTCTAGGATATATTCAGAATCCTCAGCCCTGCTCAGCAATGACCAAGCCTCATCCACAATTAGGAGCTTTCTTTCCTTATTCTTTCGCATCTTCATATAGACATAATCAAGAATCAGGAACATATTGACTGGTTTAGCCTGGCGGGGCATATCTCCTATTATGAAGCCCACTAGCTGATTATCAAAGTTCAACTGAGTTTGCCTATTGAAAAAAGAGAAAACGCCATCTACAAACATTGAAAGCCTGTTAATTAGGCTGCGGTATGTCTCTTTTTCTATGACTGTTGCATTTTTAGCCTGCCTTTCTAACTCCTGAAGCAAATCTCCTAAAATTGGCGGTTCATTATTCCAGCTTGCAGGCTCATTGGTAATTCCTTTCTTCTCATAGGTTAATGTCAAAGCTTTATCCAAAACAGCTTTCTGAATCTCAGATACATTTCCCAGCATTATAGGGAATAAATCCATTAGAGATAGCCTTTTCTCAGCGTAATCATGCCCTAAAAGGTCTAAGGGATTAATTACAGTCTTTGAGTTCCTAGAGAAGTTCACAATCTGCCCATCAAATGCCTGTATTAGCTTAACATATTCCGATTGAGGATCAATAATGTTTACCTGTACTCCATTGAGCAGCTGCCGAATTATGAACAGTTTGGTCCAATAGCTTTTGCCTGCTCCAGAGCTTGCAAGCAGTATCCCATTGGGGTTTGTGAGTTTGAATATGTCTTTGATTATGGGAATATTGTTTCTATTGACGCCTAACCATACCCCTGATAGGTTGAGCTGTAGGAATTGAGATGTAAAAGGATAAAAAGCAGCTAATGCTTTAGTAGTGATGTTCCTGCTCATGCCTAGCTCGTTTTCAGCTAATGGGATAGTGGATTTAAGGCCAGCCTTCATTCTAAAGAGGGCTTTTTTAGGGATAATGAGCATAGCATTAAGTTCAGCCTCTACTTGCTTAGTTATGAGGTCAAGCTGCTCTTGGGTAGTGGCCTTGCAGTTAATGTAGAATGAGACATAGTACAGCTTTTCATTTCCTTTTTGCAGGTTCTCCAAGACTGCCCTAGTATCCTGATATTGAATCTCTAATGTGGGATTTATGCTAGATTTAAGCTCTGATGCAAACAGGTCAGCTCTCTGTTTTTGCAATTCCCTGTTTAGCATGACCATCATGGAATCAATGGGAATTGGCTCTATGAATAATGAAATGTCAAAAATGCCATTTAGAGTAATTATCTTGTCTAAGAAACCGATTTCTACGCTTCTGGGATAGCCGTCTGCATAGATTATCCTGCATTGCTTATCGCCAACTATTATTCTGTCTGGTAAATTTTTGATGTACTTAGGAGCAATGATATAATGCAGATAATTTTCCTCTGTAACCTGAATATTGTCTTTGAACTTATCGCTATCGGTCAAAATGTCATTAAAGAAGCTGGCTAGTGTCTGCGTTAATTCCTCATCATTTAGCTTCCTGAATTTAAGGTTTAAGCTCCGGAGCTGCTGCTCTATCACTCCTAACTGCACGTTAAGGCCAATTTCAGGCTTTTCGGGGATTACAACATAGAAGTTCCTGTTTATTACAGAATTGTCCTTGATTGTGTTTATAAGGTGCTCTTTATAACTTTCAAAATGCTTAAGGAGAATGTATTTCTTGTTTTTCTTAACTTGTTCCTCTACTCTTATTTCTAAAGCATTAATGTAACTGTCAAGATTAATATGGTTCGTGCTGACAACTATCTGAATAGGAAAATCAAGGGCATTAAGGAACTTCTGGAATCCACTATTGACAACCTGCTTTTCTTTGTCATTTCTGATAGTGAAGTTTATTGGCTCAACCTCTATAATGGATAATCTCCTTAAATTATAGTCCTGGTTTGCCTTAGGTAAGACGCTTTTTAGTTTTGTTAGCATAGACTACTCCCTTGTCAATTTTCTTTATGCCTAGAAATTGGACCATCTTGGGATCCATTAAGTGCGCCTCCCTGAACTTGAGCCAGGCTACTAAATCCCTAAGATAAGATGCAAAATCAAAGAATATGAAAAGGCAGGCTGCTCCTAGTAATATGAATTCAATACTAATTTTTATGTAAAGATTCCATTCAGTTCTCAAAAATATAACTAGGGCAGGTATAACAAATAGCGCTGCATAAGCGAGCTGCTTAAAAGTTAGTCCAAATACTATCTTTTCTTCATACTTTAGTTGTTGCGGTATTTCATATGCCATTTTTACCTCATATCTTGCTTACCATAGTGGCAGCTTTGCCAATATCTGAATGGAGAGCTGCAAATGCTGCCTTTACTATTGCAAAGAGTATTAGGAAAATCATAGAGGAATTAATCAGAATAAAGGTTGAAATCATTAGAAGTATCTTGAAATTCGCATAAACTGGTATTTCTATAAGTTTAGCAGCTGTCAATAGCATTAAGGAATGGAAAAATGGAATAAACATGATTATTAGCAGAATATTGAGTATAAGCTTGCCATAGCTCTTTAATGGTGGAATAAAGTATAGGAATAAGGCCATAGGGAATAGCATTACTCCTAAGGCAACAAGCAAGTATCGTAATGAAAGAAGTATTATTGTAAGCAGCAATGTCAACAAATAAGGAATTGCCAAGACTATTTGTAAACCGATATTTGTTAGATTATCTACTGTAAGAAGGAAAAAGTTAGGATCAATTAAGCCTAATACTCCTACTGTTAGTCCTGATGAAACTTCTATTAATGCTGAATAGAGGTAGAAAGAAGCCTGGACAAAGAAAACCATTAGGATTACATTCTTGAGCCACAGCTTGGCCCTTTCTCTTTGCTCAGCGGAATAGCCTGAGATTATGAAGTTGAATCCGGCAAAGATAATGAATAAGCCATAGAATAATGAGATTATATATACAATAATTGCCCAAAGTGAGATAAAGCTATCAATATTAACTGGCTCTGAGAGCAGATTTTTAGTAAGTGTAAGAAATGGCTGCAATGGAGCATTTATGATTGTAAGAGTATATTCGTATATCTTTTGAGGGATGCAAGCAGCAAGATTAGTTAAGCCGCATGTTTCTTCTTCTTGTTGAGCATAGGATAGAGGTATGACAAAGAATATGTTTAAGACTAAATAAATAAATAAATTTTTTATCATTTTCATCCCCCCCTTTAGAAATAGTTTACTTACGCAATAAATAACCAATTAATGAGACTATACCAACCACAACCGCTACTATGATAGATGTATTTATAATTGAAGTGTAATCAGGAATTTTATTATCTAGAATCGCTATCGTAATTAAAAGAAAAGTGCAAACAAAATAAGCAGATATCCCGGCCTGCAATGCTTTCACAAATATATTATCTTTAAATAATTCGAGACCTACCGTAAAAGCGAAACCAAGAACTAAAATAATATTCAATATTAAATAAGTTTTCTGTTCTAAAATTTGTTTGATATTTGTTATTCTATTTTGATATATTAATAAATCCCCCTTTAGCTCTTTAATACTGTTATTTAATTCAATAATCTTTTCCTGACTTTTCTTTAAATCATTCAAACATTCAACCGATTTATTCTCTAATAAGGTTTTATTTGATTTGAGAATATCCACTTCTTCATTTGCCTTTCCCAAATCGGACTGTGTTCTTTCTAAACTAGATTGACATAGATTATACATATCTTTTGGAACTTTTGTATCGTCTTTATTAAAAAAACTTCTTATAATATAGCTAGAAGCTAACACAATAACTAAAATAATAATTACAATCCAAAGCCACATTATTTTTTCTTTTCCAGTCATTACACAAATTCTTTAAACTTTAGTATAAAAACTTTAGGACATTTTATATATTAAAAAATAAAAAGTGAATTAAAATGGTATTAGACCAACTAAGTTCATATAACCTACTAGATTGGTTTGAGCTAATTGGAGCCTTAATTGCTTTTATTTTATTTATTCTGAAAATAATAGAATATAATTATGATAAAATACGTTTATCTATAGATGTAAAGGTAAAGGAATTTAATAATTACAAGGGAAGTAATATGGATGAACCATATTCAGAGTTGATTTTATTAGCTGATATCAAAAATACAGGAAGACAACCAACAACAATTTCAAAAGTTGAGCTTAAGTCTGATAATGATAAGTTTACTGACATTGAGCTACATAATAATAAGGGACGTGGCGAACACGGATTTTGGTATAGTGGTTTCGAACCGATTAGAATAAATCCTAATGATAGAATTGAATCAAAACTTTTTTGTACAACTGGTTACTTAGAAGATTTTAAAGGCCTGAATTTAAGACTTATATTTAAAACGAGTCATAAGGATATTATCCGTGAATTAAAAATCCAGAGTAGGAAAAAATAGTCGTCGGCTTGTGTTGCAGCAGTTCCATAATCTTAGTTGTCCCCTAAGATTACATCCAAAATACATACTTCTTAATGAGCAAATAAAGTGAATAAAGCACAGCAGAGAATACACTAAAATTGAGGGCAAACTCCCATGTTCCCTTTCTCTTCACATGAATGATTGCATAGGCTTCTAGATTATCGTATTGAGCAACTATCCGGTTTGTGTTAGGCTTTGCCTTAAGTAAAATAGAACCTTTTGCCTCATATTCTTCATTTCCGTACTTTATTGTGACTGGTTCAGATGAATTTACAGTGAGTTTTATTGTCTCGTTCTCATCATACTGAACTTTATCTGTTTTGAGAACTATAGGAGCTATTGTCTGATTTAGTGAGCAATTTTCCTGCCATTTGTTAAAATGATCAAAATATATTAAAACGCATCTATTTGAATCTGGAATGTAAAACTTAAAGCTGCCATTAAGCTTCTGGACATTAAGATTGTTAATTGTCTTTTTGATATGTTTATTAGCCCTAAAAGTTAGAACATCGTAAGGAGCTAATGTTTGGTTAAGCTCGTAATAGTAATTGAATTGGCTCAAAGAGGAATTGTCAAGCTCAAGAATAAAGGCATCAAAATTTGAGATATTAAGTAAGCCAACAGTAGTAGATTTATATCGGTTTACAGCTCTAATTGTAGGCTCTATATTTGGTTTATATAAGACAGCTTGCTTAGAATCTATCAGGTTTACTTCACTAGTTCTATACTCCGTATTCTCATATTGGCATACAGTGCAGTATTTATGGCAGCCATTTTCATCTCTTCTACAGCAATACTTATACTCCCTATAATGCTTAACTTCAATAGTTGCTTTAACGTTAAGGGAAGCGTTAAAGCTGAGGTTTTGGGCTGTATTAAAGGAAGTCAGCTTGCTATCACCAATGTACCCGTTATTGAGATAAAGGCTTAGCTGGCTATTGTTTTCAGTTAAAGTAAATTCAGTCTTACAGTCTCCTGGCTCGGTGCCTGAAGGTATTTCTACCCAATAATTATAAGCGCTTAAGACCTGTCCATAGCCAGGGCTTATTAAGTCATTTTTAAGCCAAACAGAAGGCATTATGGCTACGATCTTGAACCAGGCATCCCTAATATAGTCTTTGTTAGTACTTTTGATATCATAGGGCACTTCCAGAAAACTAATGCCTGTATTCCATTCCAGGATTAAACTATGGTTTGCATAATATGTATTTGAGTACATAAGATTACCTACTAGGAGCTGCTTTTCTGAATCTGATAGATTGCTTTGCATAGCCTGAACACAGGTATCCCAATCCTTTTCGGCGGTGTCGCTACAAGTAAGGGCGGGTGCTGGCCAGGCTAATGCTAAAGCAAGGATGCAGGTGGTTACCCAATGAGCAGTGTTACAACGAATGGAGCTGCCCATATTACAGATAAGCCGATTATGACATAGGTTGCCATGTGCTTGCTAGTCTCTCTCCTTTTGACATCATTTCCAGAGAACATGTAGCTCATGCCAGCAAACAGCAAGGCTATTACTGCAACCAAAGATGCTCCATATTTCAGGAAATTGTATATTTTAGCTACTGGTGTTAGTATGCTGTCAAACTGAGCCTTTTCTTCAGCTGTGGGCTGAGTATTAAGATCAGCTGCATACACCGCTGGACTTGACAAAACAAATCCTATCAATAAAAATTTGGACAGCAACACCAAGGCCTGCCATGCGCTATTCTTTACTTTCATTTCGCACCTCCGCATAATTTTAAGAATTTCAAAATGATAAATTACTTTTAAACTTTGTATTGATTTTGTCAATACAAGAAAAAGTGTATTTACAGCGTCAATACAAGATTTTTATATTAAAGTAGGTTCAAGCTTTACATGGATAGGAAACAAATGATTCAAGAAATACAAAATCAGATGATTCAGAAAATAAGCAGAGCAATTGAAGATGCAAAGCAGCAGCTAGCTGAGGTTAATAATGGCTTATGAAGATCCTTGGCCTTCTCGTAGGAAAACCATTCATGTTACTTTTCGAATAAAGCCAGAACTTTATGATATTGTTGTTAAGAATAATCCTCAGAATTTGTCTAGGTCATTAAATGAGTTACTAAATAAGGCAGTCAATCTAATTCATGATCAATAACAGTAACACGTTGAAAATTCTATGCAAACAAGTAGTTTCATAAGTTTTAAATAGGCTAAACTTCAGAACACAGAATGGGGAGTTGTAATACAACCTAAATTGAGAGGTTAAAGAAGTGTCAATAAAAAGAACAAACTATCATGTAATTGACGGAGATACGATCTATCTTAACAGGGGCATTAATGGTCGTCACTACGTTAGACTTTCTGGTATTAATACGCCTGAGAAAAGAGAAAGGGGTTATATACAAGGCAAACAGGATTTGGCCAGTGTTCTTGCGGGAAGGCCGATTACAATTAAGCCACAGGCGACTAATCAAAATAGAATTATAGGTACAGTTAAGGTTCATGGAAAGAATGTGAATAGGCAGATGAGACGATGGGGTTGGTTCTGATTTTTTCAAACCGAAAAATTATTATACTTTCTAGTTAATTGTGCTACATTAGACGAGAAAAATACTAAGCGTCGGCATTGTTCTAGTACGCCTCGCACGGGCGTATTCTATAATGCGGACGCACTGTTACTCGGAAAAGCTATCTGAGCGTCTGCTTTTCTTGGGCATGCCTCGCAGGGGCGTTTTTCGGTTATTTGGCACAAATTTTTTAAATACATGCC
>CAZUWB010000002.1:0-22567 GCA_964623945.1 uncultured Methanosarcinales archaeon
GTGATGAAGAGATAATTAAAGCAGCAAACTGCTTTCATGAAGTTGATCTTGCATTTACAACATTAAACATGGTAGGTTTCCCGGGAGAAACGCCTGAGCAGATGATTAAGACAATTACATTAAACCAGAAGATCAAGCCTAGTGCAGCCTTAATGACCACTTTTTTCCCATTCCCAAAAACAGACTTAGCAGAGAGGTCTGTAAGGGAAGGCTACATCAACGAAAGCAACTACAGGAAGATGATAGAAGGCCATGTCAGCTATAAGGAAGAAACAATACTAGACCATCCTTACAAAAAAGAGATTATGTGGGTGTGGGCTTTCTTCCCAATTGCGGTAAGGTATCCAAAATTGATGCCTTTATTGCGTAAACTTCCACCGACTAAAACCTTTAGGTTTATTTCCACATTTTTTTCAACTCCCCCCAGAAATTATATTATTAGGGTAAGGGAAATGATTTCGATGACATCTAACAGCATTAAAAGGAGCTTTGCTTTTTCTCTAAACAAATTGCTGTACTCGAGAGTTTCTTCTAAACAATAGTTCTATTTAGATAATTTTTTAAAAGACTTAAATTTTTTTATAATATGCAAAAGATATCTATAATAATTCCAGTTTATAACGAGGAAAGGACTATAGCAAAGGTGATAGATAGAGTAAACAAGCTAAAAATACATAATGTTTCAAAAGAAATAGTTGTGGTTGACGACTACTCAACAGACAAAACAAGGAGCATTCTAAAAAAAATAAAGATCAAATCAATAAAAGTATTATACCATACAAAAAATATGGGGAAAGGCGCTGCTATCAGAACAGCCCTAGAGCACGCGACTGGAGACATAATCGCAATACAGGACGCTGACCTTGAATACGACCCGCAAAACATTGCTAAGCTTTCTAAACTGATTATTAGCAGTGATGAAGATGTTGTCTATGGCACAAGGTTTTCCAGCACAAAGCTTGTTTTGTTCGGAAAAAACAAAACGCCTTTTCCTTTGCATTTGATAGGAAACCGTGGACTAACATTTATCACAAATCTTCTTTATTTTAACTCTATAACTGATATGGAAACTGGCTGCAAAATTTTTAAAAAAAAAGTTGTCAAAGGCATGAAGCTTAAAGCAAGAAGGTTTGATTTTGAGCCAGAAATAACAGCTAAAATAATTAAGCAAGGCTATAAGATAAAAGAGGTCCCCATAGTATTTAAGCCAAGAAGTTTTGAAGAGGGTAAAAAGATAACTTGGAGGGATGGTATTAAGGCAGCCTACTACCTTTTAAAATACAGATTTTTTGATTAGATAAAAATGAATAAGAGATTAAAAATTAATTTTTACAAGAAACTTACATTTTTAGTTATAATTTTGGGAATAATTATAAGATTTAGTTTAGCATCCATTTATTCCGTTTCAGGGGATGCTTGCTGGCAATTTTCAGCTGCAAGATTTCTTGCAGAGAATAAAAAGTTTCCTTTGCTTGAGCCGCTTGGCAGGTTAGAGCCTTTTTGGGCTCCGCCCCTATTCCATATATTGGCATCTTCTCTTTTCTTGTTATTTGGAAATTTTGGCTTTGCCGAATTTGGTATGAAAATGCTGTCTCCTTTATTTGGTTCTTTGACTCTTATTATTGTTTATCTCATAAGCAAGAAATTATTTAATGAAAAAATTACTTTTTATTCAATGATTTTTACAGCTTTTATTCCTATGTTTATGGATTATGGAACAATTAGCTACATAGATAGCACTTTAACATTCTTTGTCGTATTGAGTATCTATTTTGCATTAAGTGATAAATATATAAAGTCTTCAATTGTAGCAGGCTTGGCTGCAATTACAAAATATGACGGGGTTTTCATACTGCCATTGCTGATTTACATAACTTATAACAATACTAAAGACAAGAAATTACTGATTAAAAAATTATTTTTGATTGTGGTTATACCGATTTTGATTGTAACACCATGGCTTTTAAGAAACTACGCAGAGTTTGGAAATCCATTCTGGCCATTTGTTAATTTTGAGTTTATAACCAAAGGTGTAGTCAAAAGTGGTCTTGAACATGCGGATGCTGGAACTTTTAAAACCTTTGAGCCATTAAAGATATTCAGCACAAACACGATAACATTTACTTACCTCGCCATATTTGGCGTTCCTGAAGGTAATTACAATAACATTTTCTTTTTTGACGTGCCCTATGTACAATTAATTTTTATATTGTGGTTTTTGGCAACACTATTTTTTATTTTGCCTTTTGCAAAAAGCTTAAGCAGGGAGTATAAATCAACCAACAAGATTTTACTGCTATGGATTTTTTCCTATTTGGCTGTAGTGCTTATCTACATAAGCAATGTTAGCTATAATGCAGCAAGATTTTTCCTGCCAGCAATACCGGCTTTAGGCATGCTATATGGAATTGGCATAAACAGACTTAATTTTAAAAATATAAATGTAAAAAATATATTTTTTATTCTTGTTTTTATAATAATTATTGGTTTTGTAATGACTGAAGTTGTAAAGATAAGTCTTGCTGCAAAAGAATGGGATTTTTATAAGGATGATTTTAGTTGGGTAAATCAGAATACAGATAAAGACAGCCTAATCATTCCAGGTATTCAGTGCCTTTCTTATTATTTGAACAGGGGCACTTTAGAGCCAAAACCAGAAAATATCAATAAAGCTGACTATGTATGGGTAAATAAGAATTTCAAATTAGAAAAATCCGCGATTGTAACTGATGAAATTCTCGAGCATATGGACAAAAATAAAAATGACTTTGAACTAGTTTACGAGAATAAAAAAACAAGCACTTCTATTTACAAAGTTAAACGATAAATTTTGGCTTGAAAAGGTACTTTTCATTAAAAACCTCGAATATAAAAGAATCGTCTGCTTCCCTAATTTTCTGGGTTTGATTTCTTTTTTTTGAAATAGAATTGAAGTTAACCAAGACAAAAAATATAGCCCTAATTCTTGATATAGCAAGTGATATTCTTAAAGTTACCAAATCTTTTATAATAGCCCCAAATCTCGCAAATAGTGCATAAGGAAAGTATAAAATAATATTTTTTGTGGATAAAATCTTAAAATATGTTGTTAATAAATTTCTTTCCATTAAGAACGTTGTGAATGCTTTGCTTGATTTTTTCATTGTTGCTGCGTGCATATGATACAGTATAGCATTGTTTACCATTATTGTTTTTTTACCTAAAAGTCTTACCCTTAGACCTAGATCTACATCTTCGCCATATATGAAATAGTCAGGATCAAAAATATACCCATACTTATCTACAATGCTTTTTCTTATCAATCCAACCCCTAAATAGGGTATTTCCGAATTTTTAGATTTTCCATCACCTTTAATATGTCCATTATAGAAAGCTCTAGACAGCCATGTACCTCCAGAAACTAGTTTTTTATCGTAGTAATTAATCAGCTTTGGGGCTGTCATGCCTATCGAATTGTCTGACTCCATAACTTTCACTAAATCGCTTATACATTGGCTATCAATTTTGATATCATTATTCAAAAATAAGATATATTTTCCTATGCAGTATTTTATTGCCTCATTAATTCCAGAATAACCTAAATTAGTTTTATTTTCAACTATCTTAACATCTGAATAATTTCTCTTAATAAAATCCTTGCTACCGTCAGTTGAAGCATTATCAACTACTATTATTTCATAATTCTTAAATTTAGATTTTTTTATTGAGTCTATTGCTACTCTTAACAATCCTTTGCCATTATAGTTTACTATAACCGCGCTTACTAATATGTTCCCCATATTGTTTTTTTATTTTAGTCCAAATAAAAATGTTGTGTTTTAATCTTTAATAAATATTATAACAAAGTTGGCAAACATTTTTATATGCTTATAGGTTAATTTTCGATATGAAAACGGCAAGAAGGATTACCACCAATTTTTTAAGTTTGTCTATAGCTGAATTAGTTTCAAAGCTTATACAGTTAGTTATATTTGTTTATATAGCTAGAATCTTTGGTAAATCTGAATTCGGAGAGTTCGGTTTTGCTTTGGCATTTTCAACTATAGCTGTCGTACTTGTCGATTTTGGGATTAATACTTTGTTAATAAGGGAAATAAGTAAGGATAAAAAAAATGTTAATAAATACATTTCAAATACACTGATTATTAAATTAATTTTATCAGTTATTGCATTTATTCTATCCTATTTGTTCCTATATTTTTTTGATAAAAATGGCTCTATAATCACTATAACATTTTTAATGCTTTTATTTATAGTACTACAATCTTTTACAGACTTATTTTATTCTGTTTTCAGGGCATTTGAAAGAATGTACTATGATGCTTTAATAAAAATTGTGAGAATGCTTTTATTGTTACTCCTAATTTTTATTTTTATTAGTAGAGGTGCAAGTCTTACAATTGTAACTTCGATGTTTCCTATTACAGAAGTAATAGTTTTATTATTGTCTTATATAATTTATAGAATAAATTTTGCGAAATTATCTCTAAAATTGGACTTAGAATTTGAAAAAGAGCTCATTAAAAAATCGTCTTTTTTTGCTTTATCTATCTTGTTTGGAAGTGTTTTGCTTTATATTGACACAATAATACTTGAAAATATGAGGGGTTCTACGGAAGTCGGAATTTATGCGGCTGCATACAATTTGCTTCTTGGTATTACCTTCATTCCATTAATGTTCTCAAATGCTATTTTTCCTGTTTTTTCAAGGTATTTTATGAAAGATAAATCCTTACTTAAATTTGCATACAAAAAATCATTCCAGTATATGCTAATGCTTGGCCTTCCCATTACAGCAGGGATTTTTATGTATGCAAGAAATATTGTTCTTTTAATTTATGGATTAGAGTATGCCGAATCAATTGTTGCAATTAAAATACTATGTTTGTTTGTGTTCCTAAGATTTATCAATATAACTTCTGGAACTTTGTTGTCTTCTATAGATAGGCAAGGTGCTAGAGTATTTGGGCAAGGAGTAGTGGCATTTATAAACATAGTGCTTAACCTAATACTTATACCGAAATACGGATTTATTGGAGCGGGCATTGCAACAATAACATCAGAGAGTTTCTTCTTGGTTACATACTCCTATTTTATTATCAGAGAAAATCTAAGCTTTGGGTTTGTCAGTACATCTATAAAGCCTGTGGTTGCTTCTATCATAATGGTGGGATTAATAAATTTTATTCCAGATCTTCTTCTTGGTTCAATTGTTGGTGCAATCTCATATTTTGGAATATTATTATTAATCAAAACTTTTAAAAAAGAGGATAAAGAACTTTTAACTAGGATTATAAAGAATAATTGATAAATAGGTTAAAATTCATATTATAAGCTTAAGGTATTTGAAATGGTAGAATCTGTCAAGGAATTGTGGAAAATATGTTATGGAAACCAAAATGTTTATAGGGCATGGTTCAATAAATATGTCAGCAAGGTTTCTATTTATATTACGTGGTTATTATTGCATACACCTATAACTCCAAACCAAGTTACCATTATTGAATTGGTCTTAGTAATTATAAGCTCCGGGTTCCTTTTCTCCGGAAGCCTTTTGTATATATTCATTGGATTTTTAATTATACAATTTACAAATTTGCTTGATTGTGTAGATGGTGAAATTGCAAGGTATAGAAAAAAATCCAGCCTTGTAGGAGTGCACTTAGAAGATATCTATCATCAGCTTATTTCATATCTTATGTTTTTTCCATTGGCATTCGGAGTATTTTTGCAGACTGGATGGAAATCAGTGCTTATATTTGGATTTTTATGCTCTATATTCTCTAAATCAGTTATAATCCCAAGTATGTATTCTGCAATAATAGACACTAGACTGCACCGCAATACTCCATTAGGATATTTAAAACAAAAAAATAAAAGCAACGCGATTAATTTACAAGGAAGCAATATAGGAAAAGGCTTAAGCGATATTTATGACAAATTCAAAGATTTTTGGGCTGCACCAACAAATATTGTTCATTTAACTGTTATTTCTATAATAGAACTATTTAATAATAATTATCACTTTATGCAAGACTATACACTATTTTATTGGTACTTTGTTGTGTACAGCTTTGCTGTTATCCTGATACAGATAATTTCATTTTTAGTGCACTATAAGGGTAAAGCAGCAGATCAATATTATAAGTCATTGTTTGGGGATAGGTAATATTTAAATAAGCGGGAATTTGCTCCTAAAGCATGGTTGCTAAAATAAAGCAGTATCTGTATAAAGCTACTCCTAATAAGCTACTAACATATCAGTACTCAAAATTCTCTGGATTTGAATTTATAGACTCGTATAAATCATTTAGGTTGCAAACATTGGGTGCATTAAAATCAAGGATTACGAAGGGCAAATTAAACAATATAATCCCAAATTATTTGAAAAACTGTAAATTTGATAAGTCTAATTCAAAAATTCTGCAAAAATTAATAACTGAGAAGATTGTTAATAAGAGTTCATTGCAGATGGTTCTTTATATGCAATTTAATATGCCAAAAGATAAAAGAATTGAAGAACATATTTACAAATGGTTAAGCATTTTGATAAAGAAGTATGAAGTTGCAAGAAAAATAGATTCTAGCAATTATCAAGATTTATAAAAGTATATACTTTTTGGCACAAATCTTGCTATTTTCTATAAAAATTCGCATAATCTTAAATTTTTAAATGTCCTGTTGAAATTAAACGACGTATTATGCACAGTAAACAAGAAAATAAGAAAAAATTTGATTCCGTTACTGTATTTTTCAGTAGATACTGAAATTGAGGAGATTAAAATATTATTCAATAAAAAGGGATTGGAAATATGAGATTGAAAGAATTTGGTATTATATTAACACCTACATTCAGAGCGCATGCATATTTGCAAAAGTTAACACAAAATGATTTTTATCCAAATTTTGCAATAATAATAAATGGAAAAAATAAAGATAGTTTAAAAAACGTATCCAAAGAAAATTCACATTATTTTTTTAGTGATTTCCAAGATTTTAAATCAACCTTAAATAGGCACAAAATCCCATATGTGGAATTCCATGCTGATAGTTGTAACGATAAAAAAATAATTAAAATTATTAAAAATAGAGATGAAAAATACTTCATTTACACCGGAGGTGGAATATTAAAAGAAGAAATACTTAATCTTGGAAAAAAGTTTATTCATATACATCCTGGCATTGTACCAAAATATAGAGGAAGCACGTGCATTTATTATAGCATTATAAACGAGGATAAGTGTGGAGCCACAGCTTTTTTTATGTCAAAAAAAATTGATAGCGGAGATGTTATTGCAAAGAAAATTTTTAAAAAACCTAGCATTGTAAATATAGACTATGAATATGATTGCCATATAAGATCCGATCTTTTAATTGATACTATAAAAAAATATATAATAAATGGTAAATTTCATACAAAGCCTCAAAATTATCGCAAAGGAGAGACATATTTTATTATACATCCTGTTTTGAAACATTTAGCGATTTTGAGTTGTATTAAGAATGAAAAAAGTAAAAACATACCTTGAATTTGGTAAATTAGAAGGCAAAAAGAGGATTGTTTACGATAAAAGGGAAGAGCAAGAGGCTTATGATTTTTTCATGGTAGCAAGATATCTCAAAGATATGATAGCTTATAGAACTGGTAGTATAAAAAATGTGCATAAAAAAGAGGATTTAGAAGACAACATAAAGAAGTACTCAGCATTAAGTGTTTGTAAGAAATTTTCTAAGCCATTAGTTTACTATGAAGTTGGCTCAACACTCATGGGTGTTATTGACTCATTAGAATTTCTAAACAAAAAATTCAAAAGACTGAGCGTTAAGGATATATTATTTGTAGGTGTTGACAATTCCGATATGATAAATCATGTAGCCTTATATATGCATGAGAAATATAAATTAAAATTATACAAAACTATAAAGATTGTTAAATGTAATTTGTTTTTTGCAAAAGGAGTCTCATTGTTATATGCTTTTGATGATGAGCAGCTGTTCTGCAATGTTTTGAAAAATTCTGATATTGCTGTATTCGATTATACCTTTTCATTGGGTAAACAAATAAAGGATTTTGTTGGGACCGGCAAGGCTGTAACATTTTTAAGCTTGGTTAAGTGCAAAAAACTTCTAAGGCATGTTAATAAAGAGCTTATTTTAAATCCTTCAAATCGTATAGAAAATAAAGACAAAAACAAAGCCACTTACGAATGTATTTATGGAAATAAAGACTTAGTTAAAAGGTATATAGTGGAGTTAAATAAAACCAACTCAAAATTCAGGAATAAATAATTAATTTTTAAATTCAATAAATCTACTTAATGCCCCTTCTTTTAACCATAAGTTGTATTTCTCATAGTCTTCATTTGTGTCAAACTCAAGCCAGCCATGCTGTATTATTATTGGATTTACAATGTAGCCCGCTTTGATAATGGCATTTAGCATGCACGTCATATAGGCTTTTTTGAACGACTTTGAATTCATCCATTGCACATCTTTATCAAAATATTTTTTCCTGTTTTCATGATAAACTTTTTTTAAGATATCTACTCCTTTTTTTGAAAATTTTATCAATCCGACGTACCTAAACTTTATGTCGTCTTTTTTTGAAGTTGGGGTTCCCAGCTTGGTAATCTTTTGATTTTTTATTATCATACTTTCAGTATCCTTCTCAGGTTCGTCCAGCCTTGCTGTCCAATAATCCCAGTAATCACTATCAACTACCACGCCAATATCGGATTTATCTTTTAGAATTTTTCTAATTACTTTTTTTTCATATAAAATATCACCATAACAAACTAGAATTTCATCATTCATTTCCTTTTCTGTACACATCAAAGTTTCCACCATATTTGTATTTTCATAATCTTCATTAACATAATATTTTACCCCTTTTATTTTGATTTTGTATTGCATATAACCCTTAACAACTATGATTTTTTTAATTCCGCAGCTTCTTAATGTGTCTATCTGGGTTTGTAATAGAGTTTTGTCATTGAACTTAAGCATGCATTTTGGCATATCTTTTGTATATTTTCCAAGTCTTGTGCCTTTTCCTGCAACTAGAATTATTGCTTTCATATAACTTCTTTCTAGATTTTATTTTTTCTTCCAAAACAACTTTCTATTCAAAAATGCTTTAATTAGCTTCTTATCAGCTTCTTTATCAGAACCTTGCCTTTCTGGATGCCACATAACTCCTGCTATCGGATATTTTGGGTGGTAAATACCCTCAATAGAGCCGTCTTTAGAGATTGCAAATGCTCTTAATTTAGAACTTAATGTTTCTTCAGTAATGCCTTGATTGTGATATGAATTAACTACAAATTCTTTTGTCTTAAAAAATTTAACAGTTTCTTCATCGACTATTTTTACTGAGTGTGGCACAGCTACATGATTAAATCCTGTTTTATCCTTTAACTTTTGGACAAGGCTTCCTCCAAAGTAGACATTTATGAATTGTGTGCCTCTGCAGATTCCAAACAAAGGCAATTTTCTTTTAATAGAGATTTCAATTAGTGATTTTTCTGTATTGTCCCTGTCTTCAGAAATGTCCTCATTTTGCGGTTTTTTGCCATATAGCTTAGGATTAACATCGTTGCCGCTTGATAGTATTATTGCTTTAATCGGAATATTGTCAAAATATTTATTCAAATTCTTCGATACATTTGGTATAGGCAAAAGCATTACTCCAAATTTTTCAAAATAGTCGATATAAGTATTTTCAAGGGCGTCTCTATTAGCCCTTTTGTCCATCTTCATGTTCCTTTGCGAGACAGCTATTATCATTTTATTCTAATGGTATGATTTTTTTTGCTATGCAATCCAATATTACAGCTTGGCATGAATTAAGCTTGTTAAATATCTCGCCGCATCCGATTGCAGCAGCCAATCCAAATTCCGCAGATCTTATAGCCATATGCGATGCAACACCACCATATTTTGTGATAAGCCCTGCAGGATTTTTTGTGAAAATCCAATCATAACCAGGATCGCCGCTTTCTAAAAGCACTATTTTTCCTTTCAATTGTGTTTTTGGACTGAAATTGCCATGGCTAATGTTGATTAACTTGCCTTCAGCTTTTTTTTGAGTGATGAAGTTTGGTCTTGAAGAATAATAAGAAATTATATCAAAATCCTTTTCAGAGAAGATTATTGGCGGCAAAAGTATGTAATTATTCATCTCCCTTTCTTTCATTCTTGTCTGAATTACACTTCTCCATCTATCTTCAATTTCTTTTTCATCATTATCAAAATATTGAAATAAAGTTTCAACATCCAACTGTGCCAGTTCCTTTCTTGAAAAACCTAATGTTTTGCCTGCTTCTGCAATAAGCTCTAATGCGTCACTCAAACTTTTTGTAAATTCAAATTTTGATAATTCTCTTGATTCTATTGCTGATTTAACAAAATCAAAAAGCTCTTTAGATTCAATCTCTAATTTGTTATGTTTTAGCGATTCGGAAATTTTATTATGCACCTCTTGTTCGATATTAAATTTTGTTTTTGAAGTAGTAGAATCTTTTAAAGATTTTGAACTACTTAGCATTTTAAAATTTTTATCGTACCTTGGGCTTGTAATGTCATATGTTCCAGGCCTTAAATGACCATACATTTTTAAGAAATGCTTTTTATCAAGCTTTCCTTGGACAAAAAGCATGAAGTCAGAATTCATTTTCTTAGCTACAGTGCTTATTGAATTCAAAAAAGAATCGTAAAAATTCTTGTCTATTAGCTTTTCATTTACCATACTCTTTAAGATAATATTGCCAATAAAAGCAAGTCTTGCGAGTCTAGAAAATTGTATAGTCCCATTAGTTTTGCAATCATCAAAAAGCCTTTTTGCCTCTTGCAACAGTATTTTTTGGGGGTGTCTAGCTACCATTACTTTCTCTTTAACCTCATTCCTTAGATTTTCCATTTTGTATACATCATTCATGTCATCTTCAATTGATTTCTTTGAATTTTTTAGGAGATTATTAGTAAGATCTAACAAACCATGCTTGAGTTTAAGCACTTCATCTTTTGTGAAGCCAGCTTCAAGAAGCTCTTTAGATCTCTTATTGAATGAAAGATCATAACAAGTATAGAGAACCTCAAATTCTACTTTATCTTGAAGCTCAGGATTATTTCTTAACTTTGTTATGTAAAATTCAATTAATTTTTCTCTAAGCTTATTTGGCACAGATGCTGGTATAAATGAATTAAAGGTGTTTCTTACATCTATATAGGGTTTACTTCCAAACAAAACAACTAATTTGGCTGGATCAACATTTGTATAACCTTGGGATGTTCTGGCTTTATGCCATACACTATCTGTTATTATATATCCATACAAAGAATAATCCAAATAGTTTGGATTGTCCCCAATGATTTCTGCCGGATTCCAATCAGGCATGTCTCCAAAACAGTTTTTAGAGCCTCCAAGATGGGGTTTTCTTTTTGACAATTCCATAAATTGTTTCTTTAATTCCACAATTTTCTTTTCTATGCTTTCATCGTACTTATTATCCAATTTTGCATTTGTTGCAAGTGGCCTTACCTGAAATATAACTACATCTCCATGCTTATTCACAGCAAATTCTATATCAAGGCTGATATTGGGTATGATTGATTCAATTTCTTTTATTGAAGCCATTAATTTCCTGAATTTCTCCGGATAGTCTTCTTCATTGCAAAATTTTGAAATCCGAATGGTCTTATTTTCAATGCCTTTTGTCACACTGTCTGTGCTGCCAGTTTGATCATCATAATTGATTACATAATAAGGCGAATTCATTTCTATTGTTCTTGTGAATACAACACCACTCATTACAACACTTGATGTATGCGGTTGAACAAGAATCTGATTAATGGCATACTCTGATTTTTTCTTATTATAAGATCCAATAACTTTATTTACAGCATCCTCTATTTTTTTAATATCGCTAGATGGCACATCTAGTTCACTATGGAAGCTTCCTGCCATTGAACTTTCTGACGCATCTTCATTTAGGGTGGAGCTTCTTACTACTATTTTTGACGGAGAGAATTTTTCTTTGATTTTTTTTATTATTTCTTCTTTCTCCTCTTTCCAATCAAGGACAGTGAATACAAGCATGTCTTCTATTTTTGAATTCTTTAAAAGGGGATTTAGAACTCTCAGCGTATCCGCTTTCGATTGAAAAATAGTACCTTTAAGTCTTCTTGGATTATAGTAGGTAAAATCCTTTAATTCAAAGTATTTAATAAATTCTTCAAAATCTTTAAACTTATCCTTATATCTTTCTAGTAATGAATTTATAATCTTAAAATCAGACAGATTAGTGTAATAAGGGTGTGTTACTAATTTACCTCCGATTTCTCGTATAAAATCTGCTCCCGGTATTTTTCTCCAATCATCTCCATGAACTAAAATAATCTGTGCATCTTTGAATTCCTTGTGAATCTTCTTTAGATTTTTAGTAGGATCCTTATCATCTTGCTTTATAACTCTATCAATAAAATTTAAACTTGTGATTATAGTTTTTCTTTCCTCAAAATTTGAGACCAATTTTTTTTTATAGTACAAAGCAGCTTTATCGGTTAAAACTCCGCAGATATGATAGTCACCGTGGGAGTTTGCAAATTTCAAAGATTGTAGATGCCCATAATGAAACAAATCTGCCACTAAAGGACTGTAAACTACCTTATTTATTTTTCTTCTTTTAGCCATTTCTACCTATATAAATAGAAACTATTTATAAATCTTGGTTCTTCTTAAACCAAGCTATGGTTTTGTTCAAACCTTCCTTAAGAGGAACTTTAGGCTGCCATACAAGTTGATTTTTGGCTTTTGTTATGTCAGGGCATCTGACCTTAGGATCATCTATTGGCAAAGACTCAAAAACAATTTTGCTTTTGCTTTTTGCTAATTCTTTTATGAGTTTTGCGAACACCAAAATTGTGTGTTCTTCTGGATTCCCAAAATTAACAGGCTCGTTTATATCAGACAACATTAATTTGTAGATTCCCTCTATCAAATCGCTTATGTAGCAAAGGCTTCTGGTTTGTTTTCCATTACCATAAACTGTTATAGGCTCATTTCTTAAAGCTTGTGATATAAAATTTGGGACTGCTCTTCCATCATTTAGCCTCATCTTAGGCCCGTATGTATTAAAGATTCTTGCGATTTTTGTATCTACTTTGTGAATTCTATGATAAGCCATTGTAAGTGCTTCTGCAAATCTTTTAGCTTCATCATAGCAGCCTCTTATTCCAATAGGATTTACATTTCCCCAGTATATTTCAGGCTGCGGATTAATTAATGGATCACCATAAACCTCTGATGTAGAAGCAAGCAAGTACTTTGCTTTCTTTGCCAAAGCTAATCCCAAAGTGTTATGTGTGCCTAAACTCCCGACTTTTAAGGTCTGTATTGGAATTTTCTGGTAATCTACAGGACTTGCAGGAGATGCAAAATGAAATATAAAATCTAAGTTTTCATTAATAACTATATGCTTGCTTACATCATGATGTATAAAGACAAAATTCTTATTGCTTCGCAAATGCTCGATATTTTTTAAGTCTCCTGTTATTAAATTATCCATTGCAATAACTTTATAGCCTTTATCCAAAAGAAATTCGCATAAATGGCTTCCAATAAAACCTGCTCCTCCTGTCACTAATGCAGTTTTCATTTTTGCTTGTAATACTTATCAGCTTTCTTTAATTGGTCTATAGTGCCTATATCATACCATTTTTTATCTGTTACATAAGAATAAATAACATCTCTTTTGTGCAGCCACTCAATAAAGTTGCCTGTTTTATCTGGATTGTTGCCCTGGATTATATATTTTTTAATTAAAGCAATTATTTTTTTCGGAAATACGTAGATGCCTGTTGATACCAAAGTTGATTTTGGATTCTTAGGTTTTTCTTCAAAATTTTCAACGACATTGTCTTTTATTTCAACAATACCATAATGTTTTGCTAACTCAAAATCTTTTACATCATGAAGAACTATGATATTTGATTTCCTTTTTTTGAAGAAATTAACAATATCAACTAAGGACATTTCGAAAAGATTGTCGCCTGCAACAACTATAATATCATCACTTAAATCTTTTGATGATATTATATAATGTATATCGCCTAAAGCTCCTAAGCGGTCTTCATTGCTTTTGGTGCCGTCATTTATTATTTCAATTGATTTTTCAGCATCATAACTTTTTAGCCATTCTTTAAAGTGCTGCCCGAATTTGTCATTTGTCACGACATAAATTTTTTTAATTTGGTCTATTTCTTCTAATTTTTTTATTATATGCTCTATTATTGGTTTTCCAGCAACATTCAACAAAGCCTTTGGCGTATTTTCTGTTAGAGGGTACAATCTCGTTGCATAGCCTGCTGCTAATATAATAGCATCCATTTAATTCACATCCTTTCTTCCAATGCTTATGTAAGCAAAGCCTTCTCTTTTGACATTTTCAGGCTCGTAAATATTTCTGCCATCAATAATTAAATTATTTTTCATCAAAGATTTTATCTTTTTCAAATTTAAGTCCTTGAATTCTTTCCATTCTGTAACTATAACCAGAGCGTCTGAGTCTTTTGCAACATCGTAAGGATTATTGCAGTATGTAATACCTTTAAAAATATCTTTTGATTTTTGCATAGCCTTTGGATCATATGCTTTTATTTTGGCTCCTTCTCTCTGCAGCTCTTTTATTATGTCTATTGAAGGAGCAAACCTCATATCGTCTGTATTTGGTTTGAATGCAAGCCCTAAAATGCCTATTGTTTTGCCTTTCACAACCCACAATGCTTTTTCTATCTTCTTAACAAATTTTTTCCTTTGGGCAATGTTAATTTCTTGAACTGCTTTAAGCAACTCAAAGTCATAACCTAACTTTTCCGATATTCTCACAAATGCTTCTGCATCCTTTGGAAAGCAAAATCCACCATACCCAATGCCTGCATTCAAAAATTCTTTTCCTATTCTTTTGTCGTAGCCCATTCCTTCAGCTACTTTTTCTATATCAGCTCCTGCCAATTCGCATATATTTGCTATTGCATTAATAAAAGATATTTTTGCTGCTAAAAAGGAGTTTGATGCGTGCTTTATTATCTCCGCGCTTTTTATGTCTGTAAATACTATTGTAGCTTTCAGCGGCTTGTATAACTTCTTCATTATTTGCTTTGCTTTTTCACTTTCACATCCTACAACAATTCTGTCAGGATGCATGAAATCACCCACAGCACTTCCTTCTCTTAGAAATTCAGGATTGCTTACAACATCAAAATCAACTTTGTGGGAATTATACGCCTTAATTGTTCTTGCTACCTTTTCTCCTGTTTGAACAGGAACTGTGCTTTTCTCAACAATTAGCTTGTAAGAATCCATAACATCTGCTATTGCCCTTGCTACATTATCAACATAGCTTAAGTCCGCTTCTCCATTTTCTTTTGGCGGTGTGCCAACACAAATGAAGATTATCTCAGATTCTTTTATTGCTTTACTTAACTCAGTAGAAAAACCCAATCTTTTTGCCTTCTTATTCTTTATAACCAGCTTTTCTAAGCCTTGCTCGTATATTGGAATTATATTGTTGCTTAGCTTTTTTATCTTGTCTTCATCTACATCAACACAAACAACATTATTTCCAAGTTCTGCCAAGCATGCTGCTGTTACTAACCCAACATAGCCTGCTCCTGCCACTGCAATTTTCATAGTGCTTCAAAATAGAAAGGTATTTAAATATCTTACCATTATCCTACTTTATACTACCAAATGAGCAAAGCGAAAATCTCAATTACTATAAACGAGAAAACTTTGAAGGACATAGATTCCATAGTAGACAATGTATACATTCGTAATAGGAGCCAAGCCATAGAGCATCTTGCCAAAAATGCTTTAGGCGAGAATAAAACAGCTGTGGTTCTTCTTGGAGGAAATGAAGAGTATCTTAAGATTTCAAATGATGAGTACAGGCCAACTGCCAAAATAAAAAATAATAGCGTAATAAATTTATGCATAAAAAAACTAAGAGAGAACAATTTCAAAACGATTTTTGTTATTGCCCGGCACAATTTACTTACAAAATTATTTGATATATTAAAGGATGGAACGGATTATGGAGTAAAGATAAACTACATTGAAGAGAAATCATCTAATGGAACGGCTGACTCTTTAAGATTATTAAAAGGCAAGATTAAAAGCAACTTTTTAGTTGTTTATGGAGATATAATTTTTAACAAAATAAATATCGATGAGCTTTGGAATGACCATATAAAGCAGAACTCAATTGCGACAATAATGCTTACTACCTCTTCAAAACCCAGTGAAAAGGGTACTGTAAAAGTAGAGGGAAATAAAGTCTTGGCTTTTACTCAAAAACCTAAAAAGTCTGATATATATCTTGTTTTTTCTCCGATATTTGTTACAGAACCGCAAATCTTTGAATATACTGGCTCAAGCCTGGAATTTGATGTTTTCCCATCTCTATCTGAAAAAGGTTTGCTTAATGGGCATTTAAGCAGCGAGAAAGAGGTGCATATTCACAGCAAAAAGGATTTGGATATTATTAAGTAAAGCTTATAGAAAGTTTTAAAATACTTGAGAATTTTCGAGGAAAACCCAAATGAAATCTTTTAGATGCCAAGTTTGCGATTCCACAGATAATAAATTATTTTTTAAGACAAGAGATTATGATGCAGATGGGAATATATTGTTCAATGTCTTTAAATGTAGTAAATGTGGGCTGATTTCATTAAATCCACAGCCAAGCAAAGAATTGCTAAGCACGCATTATGTACTTAACTACTACGGCAACCAAAGTTTTTTTTATAATATTTTTTCCTTCATAAACAATTTCATTATCAAAAGCAAATCCGCTTACTTATTAAAAAAGAAAAAAGGCAGGCTGCTTGACATTGGATGCGGTGATGGGGATTTCTTGAGGTATATGAAAGATGATGGCTGGCAAGTCTATGGAGTTGAGCCTTCTAAATCAGGAGCTGAGCTGTCAAAAAGAAGGCTGAAAGACAATGTTTACAATGCCGAGCTTGAAAAAGTCAGATTTCCAAATGAGTTTTTTGATGCTGTGACTATGTGGCATGTGCTTGAGCATGTGCACAAGCCTAATGACATTGTTAAAGAGGTCAGAAGGATAACCAAGAAGAACGGCATTTTCATAGTTGCTGTTCCCAACATAGGCAGCTTTCAAGCCAAGATAGGACGTGAAAAATGGTTCCACCTTGACGTGCCAAGGCATTTGTATCATTTTTCTCCACAGACTTTGAATATATTATTGAAAAATAATGGCTTCAAGGTTGAGAAAATAAAGCATTTCTCGTTTGTCTACAATTTAATCGGTGTTATACAAACAGCCTTTAATATGATAGGCATTAAGTTTAATTTCTTGCATCATCTAATAAAAAGAGTGGACAGGCAGAAATCTTACATCAGTTTTAACTTCATGATTAACTTTCTGCTCACATTTGTTTTTGGAGCATTATTATTTATCCCCGCTATCATAATATCATTGGCAGAATCCGCACTTGGGCATGGTGCAATAATAACAGTTTACTCCAGAAAGATTTCATAAAATAATAAGGTGGACAGCTTTTCCAGGCTCCCACACGTAAGTGCAGTACGACTGGAAACGGAGGCTTGCTTAACTTCCGTGAACCCGATAAGATGCTTAGTGCATCGTACTTTCGGGATGGGAACGGGTGTGAACCAAGCCCCTATGGCCGTCCTAGGTAAAAAGGAAGAAAACGTGATTTAAAAAGGTTGCGGTAAAAAAAATAGCCTGTGATGTCCTGAAATTACTTTACACTTTTCATATCCCTGACATAAACTTGGTAAGGCGTTAAATAATCCAAACTCATGTGCGGTCTTTTGTAATTATAATAATCAAGAAACTTCATCAAACTTCCATGATTCCATCTCTCGGTATTGTGAGTACCCCAAAACCTTTCTAGCTTTCCACAAGTAGTTGGCTTCTTGACAGAAGCATAAATATGGTCAACTCCTTTGCTCCGCATATGCTCCAAGAACCTACAAGTCTCTCCGAGATTGGAATAGAACTGCGAACCTCTATCGCTTAACGTTTGTCTAGGATAGCCAAACTTCTTAGCTCCTTTATCGAACAATTTTATCACGTTATCTGATGTGGCTTCTGTGATGTATTCTGCTACAGGTACAAATCTTGAATGATCATCTAACCACCCACACAAACAGCAATCCATTTTTGCTACAGCAAAAATCTGTTTGCCATAGACTATTGCTGTGTTTTCTTTCCCATCTTATGTAGTTATTTCTTCTGGCTTTCTTAGGTTCTTGCTTTACCATCCCTATACGAGTAAGCAGCTTGTGTATTTTGTTGTGGGACACTTTTATGCCATTTATCTTAAGCAATCCTTCTATTCTTCTAATGCCATGACCATCTTTTCTTAGTGTTATTATTTGCTCTCTTATCGTTAACGGCAATTGCTCTTCTGGTCTGCCTAATTGCTTATCCTCTAAAGAGGATATTCCTTTAGAATTATAAGTTCGTTTTATATCGTATACACTCTGTCTGCTGATTGCTTGTGCTCTGGCAATCTTAGTTACTGATATTCCTTTACCTAATTGGTTTACAATCCACTTTCTTTTACTGAAGTCTAGCATATAAATCACCCAAAGTGATTATATGCTCCGTTTAAGAAAGTGTCAACCAATTATAGGACATCACAGGTAAAAAAAATAGCTAGATTTCTACTACGATTTTTCTCTCCTTCTCATTTAACTCTTTTACTATTTTATGCCCTTTCAGTTTTTCCTTAATCTCTTTCCAGGAATATTTTTTAGAGGCTTTGTTTATTTCATCTAATACTTCCTTAATCAGGTTATATTTGTGGTAAATCAGCTCTCCTTTTTCCCTTAATTCTTTCTCCTGAACTTTTAATTCTTCGATTGCAGTTTTTTGCTCTTCTATAATTCTTTGCAGCTCTTTCAATCTTTTGTCAAATTTTGTTTCTTTTACTTCTTTGAATTGCGAATAAAAGTAATCCAGTGCCTGACTGAAAGTCGGAAATGATTTTTTTTCATTATTTTTATAAAATTCCAAATCAAATGGTGCTGCATCAACTAAATTATTATCTTGAACTATGACTTGTGCTTCAATTTTTTTATTAATTATCTTTTCAACATTTTTCAGTATTTTTTCGATTTCGTTGTTTTCAAGTGTATTTGGTTTTTTATACTTATCAATTTTACTTAATAAACAAATTTCTTCAGAATAAAGCCCACCTAAACCTAATTCAACAGCCAAGCTAACAACTATGCTTTCTTTTTTAGAATTGTTTAATAATTCTTTTAATTGATTTTCATTAATATTGAATAGATTATAATTCATAATTGGATAAACATACTTAAGTTTTGGCTTTACAACTCTTTCCCTGAATTCATGATGCTCTAGAGCATTTATTATTACATTATACTCATTGCAAAGAATTGCATTTCCTTTGCCAAAAAACTCGAGATAAAGGTATTTTTTGTCGTCTTTAATCTTAAATGATAGCTTGATTATTCTTTCTGGCTCAATTTGCGCAATATCATAGAGAAAGTAGCCATCAAGATGCTTCCTAAGTAACATTCCAAAACCCAATATCTCGTCATATTGCTCTTTCTCATCCAAAAGAAATAAAGATTGGCCAATATTTATTTTTAAAATCTTCTTGCCAACATTTGTTTTGTACAAGCTAAAAATAACTATATTTTTATCAGGCTGGTATATTTTATCAATTCTGGAATCTTTCAAAACCAAAAGCTCTTTCAGCAAGAAATACAAATCCAAAGACGACAATTGCTTCTTCATAAAATTATGATTATTAGCCCTTCTCTATGATGACAAGATCTCCATTCTTCACACTTTTGAAGATTTTTGGATCATTTTTTAATTTGCCGAAAATATTAACCTTAGAAGCTGCTCTTATTTCACCTTCTGTTGAATTAGGGGTTTTTCCAAAGAAAATGCAAAAGCAAGAACCTTCTGGCCAGTAAGCAACATCACCTGCTTCTACAACCTCTGTAGCGTCTTTTTCCAAATCAATCCTTCTTGGAATGACAAAATAAATTTCATCACCCCACCTGTTGGCAGCTCCGTCCAAAGGCAAAGCACTGTAGATAGCCTTGGCAGTTATTGTATCTTCAAGATCAGCAACAGCTTCAATGTCGTTTGCAAATATTTTTATTTTCATATTCAAACCCCTAATTGCTTAACAATATTCTGTATTTTAAAACCTTTTGTCGTATTAACAACTAAAACTTTATGCCTTCTTCCCAAAGCCTCATTATAGCATATATCAAATATCTCGGATTGCAGATTTTCTTGAATTTTATTTCCATTAAATTTTTTTCGTTTTAACCTTTTGTTTAATTCTTTAATATCACATTTAGTTACTATACAGAAATCAACATATTTTCTTGGCAAATAATGAGAGAGATGCGAGTCAATAATTATTCCATTTATTTTTTTAATATTGAATTTTCTCAGTGTTGATAATTCTTTAATGAGAAATTTGTTCAATTTTTTGATATCAATGATTTTTGTTCTTCTTTTTCTATCATATCCTTCAGACAATTTATGTTTTAAAATAAATTTATTCACATCAATGTAGAAGAAATTCAATTTCTTTGCCAATTTCTTGGATAAAGTTGTTTTTCCAGTGCCTGATGTGCCGCTAACAGCAATTATTTTCATAATCGGAGTTAATTTTGGGAATATTTAAATATATTCAAATAAAAGAATAGATTTATGGAATTATTTAATGACGATAAGACTGCTAGCTCAAACCAAATCTTTGGAAAAGGTAATCATTCTATTAACATATTCTATAACCTAACAAAGTATAGAATTGAAGGCATTGCAACATTTTTAAAAAATAAAGACAAGGAACTCATAGAATACAACAAAGAAGATGCAAGATTAAGCAAATTGGCTAATAACAATTGCAAAGGTATGTATACAATTCCAAAACTCTACCATTATTTATACCCTAGTTGTGGCATGTACATGTGTTATTTTATTGGATTATCTTACATATATAAGAAAAATATCATAGAATTCAATGCAATGAGGGCCTATCTAAATAAAAATGACTTCTTGTTTTTTGAAGACGGAATGGGGGATATACTAAACAGCGGGGAAGATAAAATTTATTTGCAGAATCTTCCAGAAAATTTAATTAATAGTATATGCAAAGCAGTTCTAAAATACAGCCATTTAACTTTTATAAAAGAATACCAAAAAGCTTGTACTCTATTGCAAATTCCTGAAGACCAAGTAATAATGACATTCTCTGATTATATAGAAATGAAGAAAATTGCTTACGACAATTGGATAAAAAATAAATGATTTCTGTAAATAAATCAAGAAAAATTTTTATATCTTTGAATAAAACTAAGGTAATGCAGCAGGAAATATTCTTGTCAACTTCAAAAAAGCAAGAGCTTATAGACATAAGTGACAAAATAAAATCAATATTAAAGAAATCAAAAGTAAAAAGTGGCATTTGCAACGTATTCACAGCTCATGCGACTGCAGCAATCATTATAAATGAGAACTATGATCCAAATATTTGCTTGGATTTGATAGATGCTTTAAACAAAATGCTACCAAGTGGTATATGGCGCCATGACAAAATCGATGGAAATGCTGATGCCCACTTAAAATCCGCAATTTTAGGCCCAAGTGAAACAATACCTATAAAGAATGGTGAGCTTGATTTGGGGCAATGGCAAAGTATTATGTTTGCAGAACTTGACGGACCAAGAAGCAATAGAAAAATCATTGTGACACTCATTGGTGATTAAAATGAATTACAAAGTAATTCCTCACTGGTTTTTTGGTCAAGCTTTTTGTGAAAACAAAAAGGTTGGGTGATAAAGATTAATTGCGATCTATGCGGAAAGGTTGATGAAAAATTATTCAGAACTTTAATTGAAAACGTAGAACTTAACGTATGCTCTGATTGCAGCAAGTTTGGAAAAGTTATAGCTTCAGTCCACAGACCAGGTCCAAAGGAACAACATATGAAGTTTGTACAACAAATCAATCCGCAGGAAAAAGAAGAAAGAATAGAATTGTTTGTAGAGAACTATGCTGACTTAATAAAGAAAAAAAGAGAATCAATGGGACTAAGTCAAAAAGATTTTGCTCTAAAGATTAATGAAAAAGAATCTACAATACACAAGATCGAGACCGGTATTTTTCATCCAAACATAGCTCTTGCGAAGAGATTAGAGAAATTTTTGGGAATAAAATTAATAGAAGAACACCAAGAAACTCATGAAAAATCTAAAAAATCAAAAGGGGAAGGCTTCACTATTGGGGATTTTATAAAATTGGATAAATAATTCTATGCATTTTTTTTAAATATCTGGTATCTGCAATTGTTTATTTCCTTATCATACATTTTCTTGAGCTTAGAAAGTGAATTGTCCAAGATTTTTCTGCTTTCTGTGCATAAAGAATCTAAATCAGCAGGGGGGCAGGGTATATCGCAGTTATTGAATAAAACTATGTCAACTTCATCTTTGTTTTTGTTGACAAAATTAATTAGA
>CAZUWB010000003.1:0-11702 GCA_964623945.1 uncultured Methanosarcinales archaeon
TTGGTGCTGGTACTGGAAGAATCTCGATACCACTGGCAAAAGCAGGGGCAAATGTTACTGCTTTAGATACTTCAGACGAAATGTTAAATATTGCAAGGGCTAAAGCTAAGAAAAGTAATATTAAGATTAAATTAAGAATGGGGAACGCTCACAAATTGCCTTTTTCAGATTATGAGTTTGACACTGTTATTTCAATCAGAACTCTAATGCATTTTGTAGATTGGAAACAGGCATTATCAGAGATGTGCAGAGTCGCAAAAAAAAGTGTTGTATTAGACTTTCCACCTGTATTGGGATTTACTATCTTCGCTCCACTATATCTGAGTATTAAAAAGATATTCGTAAAAGACACACAAAACTATAGAGTCTTTACTCTGAGTGTAGTTAAAAAGGAGTTGATAAAGAATAATTTCATGGTAGAGGGTATAAAGAGACAATATGTACTGCCACTATTTTTGCATAAGTACATTAACTCCATAAATTTCAACAAAGCAAGTCAGTCATTTTTTAGCAGTATTGGTTTTACACATTTATTTGGAGCGCCCGTAACAATCTATGCAAGAAGAGTAAAAAATACTTTCGTGCAAGAGGGCAACTATGGGTAAGAATATCCTTGTAACAGGCGGAACTGGATTTACAGGCAGTTGCCTAGTAGACAGGCTGCTGAAAAGAGGACATAAAGTTATTGCTTTGGATGTCACAAAAGGTTATGCTGACGAAATAAAAAAGAATGGCGCAAAAGTAGTTTTTGGCAGTGTTTGCAACAAAAAGCTCGTTAATAAGTTAATGAAAAATATTGATGTTGTGTTCCATGTTGCTGCTGTCTTCAACCAAATAAGCGCTTCAAATAAAGATTATTGGGATGTTAATGTTAACGGCACAAAGGTTGTGCTTGAGGCTGCTTTAAAACACAATGTTAAGAAGTTTATAAACTGCTCAACCTGTGGAGTTCATGGTGCTGTTAAGCAGATACCAGCTAATGAAAATGCACCATTGACTCCTGATGACTATTACCAATATACAAAATTGCAGGGTGAGCTCCTTGCGACTGAATTTTTTAAGAAGAATAATATGGCTGGCGTTACTATAAGGCCAGGAGGGATTTATGGGCCAAGAGATCCAAGATTCTTAAGGCTGTTTAAGACGATTAAGAACGGAAAATTCATAATGTTCGGTAATGGAAATGTTTATTATCATTTATGCTACATTGACAATTTAGTAGATGCCTTTGAGCTTGCGATGAGCAAAAAGGAAGCAATTGGAAACACATACTTAATCGCGGATGAAAAATATGTTGCAATAAAAGATTTTGTGGCAGAAATTGCAAAAGTATTGAATGCGCCTGCTCCTAGGAGGAGAATTCCTGTTTGGCCTGTCTGGTTTGCTGGGTTATTATGTGAGATTGCATGCAAGCCTTTTGGAATTGAGCCGCCATTATTCAGAAGGAGGGTTGCATTTTTTGTAAATAATAGGGCATTTGATATATCTAAAGCAAAAAGAGAATTAGGATATAAGCCAAGGGTCAGTTTTAGTGAAGGTGTTACAAGAACTGCTGAATGGTATCAGGAAAATAATTTTTTGTAATTGGTAATTCTTCATGAAACAAAAAATTTTAGTGACAGGCGCGACTGGATTTGCTGGAAGACATCTAGCAAAAAGATTATTAAAAGATGGCTACAATATTAGAGTTTTTGTCAGAAGAGCCAGTGATTTAAGCGGAATTAGGGATTTGAAATTAGAAATTAAATATGGTGACTTGAGGGACAATAAATCAGTTAATGCGGCTGTCAAGGGTGTTGATTTAATTTACCATCTTGCTGCTTCCTATCAAGATTATAAGCTAAGTGACAAAGATTATTGGGATATAAATTATAAAGGTACAAAGAATTTGCTTGATGCTGCTGTCAAGAATAAAGTTAAGAGGTTCGTCCATTGCAGCACAGTAGGTGTCTTAGGCGACATTGAGAAAGTGCCGGCAAATGAAAATGCACCTTATAACCCCGGAGATATTTATCAAGAAACCAAGGCTGAAGCAGAAAAGCTTGTATTACAATATCATAAAAAATACAAATTGCCCGTAGTTGTCGTTAGGCCAACTGGAATTTATGGCCCAGGAGACAGAAGATTCTTAAGATTGATAAAAGCCATTTATAACAAAAAATTTTTTATGATAGGCAAAGGAGACAAATTATACCACTTAACATATATTGACGATCTTATAGACGGATTTATTCTTGCAGGCACAAAATCAAATGCCATTGGACAGGTTTATATCATCGGTGGAGAAACGCCTGTCAAGATGAAAGAATTTGTTAATTTAATATCAAAGAGTTTGCATGTACCTCTCAATAAGGTTCGAATACCAATTTTCCCTATTCTAACATTCAGTTGGTTTTGTGAAAGATTTTTAACGCCGTTTGGAATAAACCCGCCTATTGTGCCAAGGCGGTTGGATCCATTTCGAAAGGATAGGGCTTTTGACATCTCAAAAGCAAAAAAAGAATTGGGCTATAAGCCAAAAGTTGAATTAAGAGAAGGCATCAACAAAACCATTCAATGGTACAAAGAAAACGGATTTCTTTAAAAAATGAAAAATAAAAAATTTTCAAAGGGACTCAGAGGAATGTTAATTGTATTTATTGCGGTCGTTGTTATGATTGTTTTAATCTTAGTAATAAATAATTATAGTAAGGAAGTATCTAAAAAAAGGGTTTATTTTTACAGTGATGGAATAAAAATAGCTGGAGTCCTATACGAAAAGAAATCTGATAGCATCTTGAATGAAGGGATTGTTTTTGTTCCGTCTCCAAAAGCAAGCCAAAGCTCCTTGCTATACAAGCTCATGAGCAAGAGGCTGGCAGAAAAAGAATATATTGTTTTAACAATTAACTTAAGAGGTTATGGAAAGTCAGAAGAGCCGAAAAAACTTGAAACTGCAAGTGATTTGAATTTCACAAAAGACATTGAAAATGCTGTTTCATTTTTAGCAGAAAGGAAGAATTTAAAAAAAATCCATATCATAAGCCATTCTTTTGCTACTCTGTTTGCAGTTAGTGAGGGGATAAATGATGTTCGAGTTAGCAAATTAATTGCGCTTAGCCCTCCGCTTCAGCCGTATATAAGCGAACGTTATTTGGCAGAAAACATGACTAAAGAAAGAGAGAAAAAAGAGGTCGAAGGTTTTATGAAGTACTCTCATTTGGGCCAGGAAGTTCCACTCAGCTTGATTCAGGAATTGATAAAAGAAAACAATGTTGAGAATTATATTGGCAAAAACTCAGCTAAACCATTCTTAATAGCAAACGGTGAATTAGAGACAGATGAGCAATTGACTAACACAAAAAATTTTGTGAATAACGCACCTAGTGTAAAATTGATTACTTGGAAAGGGGTGGGGCATTTTTACGGGTTTGAAGCTGAGCCATCGGGTTCTTTTTATTTGTTTATTAATGACAGAGTAATTGACCTGAAAAAAAGTGGCATTGTAATTCAAGATACAAGAGTCACTAACAAATTCATTGACGATATCAATATCTGGTTGAAAAAATGAAAAATTACAAAACAACTATTTTGACAATAATTTTAATAATTTTATTCCTTGTACTTGCGCGCGATAAATTGCACCAATGGGACGAGGCTTGCTTTTTGAGTGAAGCAGCTTATAATAAAGATTATGGATTCAAATGCTTTTCTTACGACCATTTCAGAGTTCATAAAATAATACTGGCTTTTCTTGTTGATATATTTGGAACTGGATTAAATGCGCTGTTTTTTGTTGATTTGGTTTATGCATTTTTTATAATAGTCATAATTTTTAATCTATACTATTTTTGTAGATTATTCTTTAATGATGTTACTAAGGCTCGTTATATATCCTTAATCGGACTTTTTTTGCCAATCACGCTATATATGGGGTATAAAACAATTAGTGAAGTTCCTGCTTTGATGTTTGTATCTTTTGCACTAGTATTTATAGTCAAAGGCTTGAAAGGAAATCAGAGGTATAGGATTTTTTGGTATTCTATTGCTGGAATTTTGGTTTACCTGTCGTCTATAAGCAGATTTGATGGTCCTGTTTTGACCTATTCATTTCTTGGGGCTTTGTTTATAATTAACCTATTCAAGAAACCAGTTCAGAATATAAGATTTAAAGATACAATTATCGCTATTTCCCTCGTCAGTTTTGTTTTTATAGTCTGCTTCTTGCTTGTATTTTTATTTACAGGATTTAATGGCTACGAAAGATTTGTTCCAAGCAAAGCAATATACGAGACATTGAATATTGATTATGATGAGTCAAAATTACCAAAAACCTATGAAAATTATAAAGCAAAAAAAGAATCTCGGATTAATTCAGAGCTGGAATCTTCAAGCAAATTTAATGTGAGGATAGTAACTATATTCAAGAATTTCATAAGAAAAAGTTCCTTTAATTTTTCCCTTTTTGGAATTTTTATGTTAGTGTCATTATTCGCACTTAAAAATATGAATGTTAAATTCACTTGGATATTTTATATCCTGTCATTATTCCCTGTTGCGCTTGTAACAAGATTCAGCGAATCGAGGTATACATATTCAAGCTTAATACCTTTAGCGATTGTGATTTACTTTGGAGCGGAGAGGCTATTAAAGTATAAATTATTCAGGAAAAATAAGCTTTTGATTGTTGCTATTTTTGTCTTAATAGTTTTGTTGAACCTAACTTTTATTAATTACATGGAAGCAAATGTCAGCGAAGGCGATTATGATTTATTAATTAAGAAATTACAAAGCGCTTATGGTTCCTTTTCAATATTTGTGCCGATTCAATGGTCAGATTATAGTTATCTTAAATACGCCTATCCTGAACTAAATGTTTACTCTGTACAAGAAAAGGAAGAAGGGCTTATGACTGTATTGAAGAGTGATAAGGTAGAAGATATAGACCAGCTTAAAACTATTGTTGATACAAAAATCTACGTTTGTTATGAAAGATTCAAATACTTCAGTTATTTGGAAAGAATGGTAATGCACATTGAGCTATTCAAAAGAAAACTCACAGGCAATCAGTGCGAGGGTGGTTGGATTTGGGACTACCCAGGCATAGCTCTTAATAAAATTGCAGAAGAAGGCAGATACCAAGCCTATCTAATTGATGTAGGATAATTGGAGTATATTCCTCTTTACTTACCACCAAACCATTCTATCGTCTCTTTTAATCCTTCTTCCAGCTTTGTCTTTGGTTTCCATCTAAGCTCTTTTTTTGCAACACCTATGTTGAGGGAGCTAAACCTTATATCCCCTTTTCTTTCAACTTTATGAATTGCTTTGATTTTATTTTTGTGCATTAATTTTTTGATTTTGGATAATAATTCATTAATTGAAATTTGAGTTCCTGTTGCAATGCTCATAACTTTTGAAGATGTTTTCCTTTCAATTGCTTTCAAATTTGCTTCTGCAACATCTGCTACATAAACAAAATCTCTTGTTTGCTTCCCATCACCAAATATTGTTGGTTTCTTATTATTTAAAAGTTGATTTATAAAAATTGTGACAACTCCTGCTTCGCCAAGATAATTCTGCCTTGGACCATAAACATTGGAATATCTCAAGCTGACACAATCCATTCCATAAGCTTTGTTATAAAAGTCCATATACATCTCCACTGTTCTTTTTCCAATTGAATATGGATTTTGAGGTCTTAATTTATAATTTTCAACAACTGGCAGTTTTGACTTTGGCACATCACCATAAACTCCAGCTGTGCTTGAAAAAACAAATTTCTTGATGCCAAGCCTTCTGCATAACTCGAGTAATTTTAGACTGCCAATTACATTGACATTTGCATCTTTTGCTGGATTCTCTAAAGAAGAACTCACGCTTATTTGTGCTGCGCAATGCAAAACTGCATCGACATTTTTTAATTTTTTAAAGTATTTATCAACATTAAGAATATCACCTTGAATAAATCTTGCTTTTTTATTAAGATTTTTTTTATTGCCAGTAGATAAATTGTCTAAAATAATAATATCATAACCTTTTGAAACAAGCAAATCAACTGTATGGCTTGCTATAAAGCCTGCTCCTCCTGTGACAAGCATCTCCTTGGTCATTTTACAATTTCCTGTATTGGACAACTTCCTTTTCTTTTTTCAATTTCTTCAAGGTTTTTTTGACTGAATGTCTGGATTTTTCTATATAAATCTTTATCTTAGCAAAACTAACAGCTTTTCTGTTCACAACCAGCGCAAGTAAGCCAAAAACAGCTGTTATTATCAATTCCCATTTCCAGACATTAGCTTTTGTTATGCCGCCAGTTATATTTTTAACATTTTCGTTATAGCCAAGAGAGATTCCTAATACTACACTAAGAATAATGCTAAATGTGATGCTTAAAATAATTCTCTCAAATGTCTCAATATCCCTAAAAAATATTAATGTAATAAAAAAACCAGGCACAAACATTGCAAATAAAATTCCTATAATTGACAAAGGATTAATCATTTTTTACCACCCAAAAATGTATTTCTGTTACATTGAGCTTTTCCTGATGCTTTAGAGTAACGCTTACCTTGCCATAATCAAAGTTTTCATTAACTGAAAAGCTTTGTTTTGCTGTCCTCTTTTCCTTATCAGCGAGGTACAAAGGGCTTTTTTCAATTTGCACTTCTCCTATCTTCCTTAACCTGCAGGGATCCGCATTTATCGAGAGCAAAACAGACTTCCTTGTGTCCATATCTTTTATAGCCATGTCATTAATATCAAAATGTGTATTGAATGTTGAGACTGAAAAAAATCCATTCGACATGTCAATGCCTTCTGTTTCAAAAAATTTGTTTTTATCTAAAAGATAGGTGGCATTTGTTCCTTCATAATTTATTATAAATTTTGTAGACTTTTTGAATAAGCTTCCATTTTTAATTTCTCTGAACAGTCTGCCTTCAAAATTTGTGAATAAATTTGATTGATTGTACGGAATGTTCAATATAAACGAGGAAATTTTTGACCTGTTTATGTCATGGAAGGAAATCTCCATTAAACCTGCTCCCTCAAGCAAGCTAAAATCGAAGCTTAAGGTATAGTTTTTTTGGCCTTTAATGGTCGCATTTTCTCCATCAAAAATATATGTTTCAGAAAGTATATCCTCATCTACAAGGGATGGATCAACTTCTATGTCATACTCAAGCAGATCCAATATAGAGTATCTTTCCACTTCCTCTGGCTGTTCAATAAATTCTTGAACTTTAAACTCCCCAAACTCAAAAATATCAGATATACCAAAAATTGGTATTGCCGCCAATCCAGCAGCAACTTCAATTGGATCAGCCAATGCTTCAATTTTTTCTTTAGAAATGTTCATTGCTGACTGCACAAAGTAATTTCTCGCGCAACTAGTAGAGGTCAGTAGCAAACCGCAACCTTCTTCTTTGTTGGAAGCGGCAACATTGCCTAAACCCACTAAAGTGTTTTTAGTGTATATTGATAAGTTTTTAAGGCTAATGCTTTTATCTAAAGCAAAAATAGTATTGCTATTAATTAATATGTTTATTGTATTATTGACTTTTTCAATCCTTAGATTGTTAACTCCTATGTCAACAAGATTGCTTTTTCTTTGAATATTTGTTCCATTTGGATACTTAACTATTAAATATGTTTCAAAATCATGGAAAAGTACTTTCAAATCTTTGTCAAAACTAAACAAAATTGTATGCTGAGGCTTGAGCAGTTCAAAATTAACCCTTACAAAAAAATCTGACCAAATATTATCAGTTGACATGTTTTGCAAGTATAAATAACTCTTTAAATCATAAGACTTTGTATCAATTAAAGACAACAAAGTAATTTCATCAAATGAGTAGTTTGTATGAAAAGAATATATATTTCTGGGATTATTGAGGTAATTCTGCAGATTCACGCACTCATTTTCTTGACATATTGCTACAAAGCTATATTCTCTTCTTATAAGTCTAACATTTTCTTCCATTCTTTTAATAAGCCTCTCGTGCTTCTTGACTGCAGGCAATTTATCAATCTTGTATCCTCTTATAAATTTTGGATTTGATTCGTCCTCATAATCTTTATAAGAATTTAGACTCGACAATTCAATGTATGAATTGTTCATTACAAAGTCAATCTTTCCATTAGTTAAGATAATAGGTTTATCAAAAAGTAATTCTCCATTAAAGTAATACCTGAAACTGTCAGTCACATTTATTATTATATTATTTTCACTTGATAAATTTTTTATTTTAGTCCTTTCTTTCTGCAAAATGCTGCCATTTTTGTAAGCTAATTCTACTTCAGCTGGAGCGTCAAAAATAGTGATATAGTACTTAACTTCATCCCCATCATGAAAAACTGTTGAAAAAGTGCCTTCTCCGAGAATATTCTCGAACTTGTATCGAATTGTGTAATAAGGCCAGTCAATTTTTCCATAATCGTCAGTTTCAGAGAACACAAAATTAGTTCCTTCAATGCCAAGACTGTTCAGCAAAAATGTGCCTGTTTTTGTATAATTATTTTCTATCCATCTTAACCCAACCTTTCTTCTCTGCTTTGCAATACATTTGTATGTTCCTTCAGTTACATCATACAGATTGTAAAGCTCAACCTTTGAATCATATTCATAAGTTGATGGCTTTCCCTCAAGATTTCTGACAGCGAAATCAAAATTATATGCCTTGCCTAAGAATACATCATTCGGCAAAGCATCTGGCTCTGGAAAATATATTTCGCTAAAAAAGGCATCTGTATTTGGAGTGAAAAATATATGGAAGATTATGGAAATCACGATAGCTAACACTAGAATTGTGACGAAAAATCTGTAGTCTTTGTCATCCCCAAACATAGATAACAGACTAAGAGTGACATATTTTTAAAGGTTATTGTTTATGCCTGCCTCTGCCACGTCTAGCGCCGTCGTGGCGTGCGGCGAGGCAAGGGTCGGCTCCTACGGAGTGCCGAGTAGGACAAAATCGTAACGAAGTGAAGATTTTGACCGTCGCACAGCCATAGACGGCGCTAAATATTCTTTAACTTTAGGCTCTCTTTTATTTTTAACCAACACTTTTATATATTTAAAATGCCTTCTCGTGCATTATGGCAGAAAAAATACAGTTTTTCCCTTTGGATGCTACTTACAGAGTGCAGGATGGAAAGGCAGTTATAAATATATTCGGCAGGACAACAGAAGGAAAACAAATTTGCATTCTTGACAATAATTTTGAGCCTTATTTTTACATTATTCCAAAAGATAATGTTAATATAGGTGAAAAGCTCGAAAAAATTCGAATAGAAAACAACAACGAGCTTTCTTTTGTCACAAGAGCAGAAACAGTAATAAAAAAATTCCTTGGAAAAGAAGTTTTTGCAATAAAGGTTTACACAAACTTGCCAAGCAGTGTTCCTGTTGTCAAGGAAGCTGCACGGGAATGGGAAACTATAAGCTCAATTCACGAGTACGACATACCTTTTGTCAGAAGGTATTTGATAGACAAAAATATTACGCCATTAGTTTTGCATCAGGCAGAAGGCAATTTCACAAATCAAAAATCAAGGGCTGCTGTTTTCAGAGCAGATGCCATAGAGCAAGTCAGCACAGATACCCTCCACAATCCAAGAATCTTGGCATTTGACATTGAGACTTACAGCCCTTTTGACGTTATGATTGATGCAGAAAAAAATCCGATTATAATGCTTTCTTTTTACGGTCAAGATTTTAAAAAAGTTTTTGTGTGGAAGAGGTTTAAGACAGATTTAGATTACATTGAATTTGTCGACAGCGAATCTGATCTTATTGAGAAATTCAAGGAAATCATTGACAACTTCAAGCCAGATATATTAACAGGCTACTTTTCTGATGGCTTTGATTTGCCTTACATAAAAACTAGAGCTGATAAATATAAGATTAAGCTTGATATTGGATTGGATTATTCTGAATTAAGGGTTAAAAGCGGAAGAGTAACAACAGTTGCAATAAATGGGATAACCCATCTTGACATATTCAAATTCGTAAAAAAGATTATTGGAGGCACTTTAGAAACATCGTCTTATGATTTAAATGCTGTTGCTACTGAATTGCTTGACGAGAAAAAGCACGATGTTCCTTTAGCAGAGCTGCCGAATTTATGGGACAATAGCCACTATTCCCTTGAAAAGTTCTGCGAATACAACTTGAACGATTCTGTTTTAACATATAATTTAGCTGTTAAAATGCTGCCTACTATGATAGAGCTAGTTAAAATAGTTAATCTGCCCATTTATGATGTAAATAGGATGGGTTTTTCTCAATTAGTTGAAGCCTATATAATGAAGCAAACACCACAATTTAATGAAATTACTCCAAATAAGCCAAATTATAATGAAGTGCAGGAAAGAAGAGCTCACACCTATCAAGGAGCTTTTGTCTATGAGCCCAAGCCGGGCTTGTACAAAGAAATTGTTGTTTTTGATTTCAGAAGCTTATATCCTACAATTATAAGCTCTCATAACATAGGACTTGATACAATTAATTGCGCTTGCTGCGAAGACCTAGCAAAAGTTACTCCTGGAAATGAAAGCGAAAAATATTGGTTTTGCGCAAAAAGAAAGGGCTTTATTTCATTGTTAATAGAGGATTTGATTACAAGAAGAATGCGCATCAAGGAAATAATGAAAGAAGAAAATGATGAAAAATTTGTGTTTCTTGATGCAAGACAAAATAGCTTGAAATTACTTGCAAACTCATTTTATGGTTACCTTGGCTTCTTTGGGGCAAGATGGTATTCTATAGAATGCGCAAGAAGCATAACTGCATGGGGCAGGTACTACATTCACAAAGTTATTGATAAAGCGCAGAAAGAAGGATTTTTTGTATTGTACAGCGACACAGACAGCGTATTTTTGACTCTTGACGGCAAATCAAAAAATGAAGCTGAGAGTTTTGCACAGTCAATAAACTTAGAACTGCCTGGGTTAATGGAGCTTGAGTATGAAGGCTTTTATCCAAATGGCATTTTTGTATCTGCTAAGATTGGCCCTTTTGGCGCAAAGAAAAAATATGCGTTAATATCAGAGCAAGGTATCTTAAAAATAAAAGGTTTTGAAACAGTAAGGCGCAATTGGTCTTTGATTGCAAAAGATGTGCAGGAAAATGTCTTGGGCATAATTTTGAAGGAAAACGACACAACAAAAGCGCTTGAGTACGTTAAAAATGTAATCAGCGACTTAAGAAGCAAGAAAATACCTATGGACAAAGTGATAATTCATACGCAACTGCAAAAAGACATTTTGGATTATGCTGCAAAAGGCCCTCATGTAGCAGTTGCCCAAAGATTAAAGAACAAAGGCAAGCAAATTGGACCAGGCTCCATGATAAAATATATTGTAACTCAAGGCAGCGATATCATAAGGAATAGATCTAAGATGCCTGACGAAATCAAAGAAGGCGAATACGACGCTGATTACTATATCAACAACCAAGTTATACCATCTGTCGAGAGAATCTTCAACGTGCTTGGCTACAAGAAAGAGGATTTGCTTGAAATAAAAGAGCAGACTAAGCTTGAAGGGTTTTTCTAGAAATTGATTGTTTTTAAATAGAAAGTTTTAAAAATTATATGCCTATTTTAATAAATATGTACGAAGGAATTAAAGTAAGACAGCAATATGGTGTTTTGCCTGAGAGGGTTCCAGAAAAATTAAATTACGGTGGTAGAATTGCGCTTCTTAGTGTAACGCCTGAT
>CAZUWB010000003.1:11712-16579 GCA_964623945.1 uncultured Methanosarcinales archaeon
AAATGGATTTATTATTCAGGGATATGGGGTTGGGAGATAGATTGGTAACTAAAGCGATGGCCCAAGAGTTTGAAAAAGGGCTTGCGCAGTTGGTTTACATATCTAATGAAGCGCACAAAGCAATGTTAAGAAAACTACCAAATACACACTAAGTATATTTTCTGAAAGGTTTTATTGAACAAAAGATATTCACCTAATATTTAGTAAACCGCAATCTTTAAATACTTCTAATATTATTTAATATTATTTAATCTTATGAAAGAGAAAGAAGAATTTGTAAGGTACATAAGGAAAACAGGTACAAGTTTAGGTGTAAATATACCGCTTGAAGTAATCAAAATTCTCGGTCTTAAAGAAAATGAGATAGTTAGAGTTACGGTTGAGAAAGTAAAAAAGAGTGGTAAAAATTGATGTAGAAAACTATATAAATGAATTAAAGGGATTTGTAAATGAAGGAAAGGACATAGATTTGTATTCTTTAAAGAAAGAACTCATAAGTTTAAATGAATCCTCAACAGTTTTTGATAATTTTGAAAAAGAGTCAATGTCTATAGATAAAAATGTAATGCAGCAAATAGAAGATTTAAGCTTATTAATAAAAATAAGGAGTTTAGCTTCAAAAATAAAAGATAAAAGAAAGATAAATGATAAACTCCATAGCCTTCATTTTAACCTTAACATTCTAAAAAATTCATCGCTATCCAATACATCATCAATAAAAAATATGTTGAATATATTTTTGTATAATGATGACTCAAAATTAGACAATGTTATAAATGAATTGAATGATTTTAAGTCAAAGCTTGATGAAATAAAAAAACATTACAAAAAACTCTTGCCAAAAAGCCTCGACAACAAATTAGAGATTGAAAACAAGTATAATAAGCACATTGAAAAGCTTCATTCAATTCACAAAAAACAAAAAAATGCTTTAATATCAACAATGAAATTATTTTTAAGATTCAGCAAAAAACATGTCAATAATCTGAAAAAATTTAAAAATAATAGGCAAAAACGTCAATAATCATAAAATAATAGGAATAAGTCAATATTTTTGATTAAATGTTGAAATAATATTGAATGCTCTATTGTAAAGAGCAAGGAGCACAAAAAAGTTAACTAGAGAAAACATTACGCAGAATACTCCTTAAAAAAAATAAAAAATTTTCAGATAAAATGATTCAAAACTATGACGCAACAAAGCTAGAGCCGGAAATATTGGAATTTTGGAAGAAAAATAATATTTACGAAAAAGCTAAGGAGAAGAATAAAGGCAAAAAAAAGTTCTATTTCTTAGACGGGCCGCCTTATACTTCTGGAAAAGTGCATTTAGGAACAGCATGGAACAAAGCGTTGAAAGATTGCGTTTTACGGTACAAAAGAATGCAAGGCTATGATGTATGGGACAGGGCTGGATATGACATGCATGGCTTGCCAACAGAGCAGGCTGTTGAAAAAAATTTGGGATTAAAGCACAAAGATGAAATTCCGAATTATGGCGTTGCTAATTTTATAAATGCGTGCAGGGAATTTGCAATAGCAAACATGCTTTCAATGAATAATGACTTTAAAAGGATAGGCACTTGGATGGATTTTGATAATTCATACCAATCCGTGCAAAACACGTACATCGAAGGTGAATGGTGGCTTATAAAAAAAGCACATGAAAATAAAAGATTGTATGAAGGAGAAAAAACAATGCACTGGTGCGCTTCATGCGCAACATCATTGGCAAAACACGAATTGGAATACGAAAGCATAAGCGATGAATCAATTTTTGTCAAGTTTCCAGTTAAGAACAAAAAAGATGAATTTTTGATAATATGGACGACAACTCCATGGACAATCCCGTTTAATCTTGGAGTTATGGCTAATCCTAAACTTGACTATGTAAGGGCAAAAGTTAAAGATGAAATATGGATTGTTGCAAAAGCGCTTGCAGCCAGCTTAATAAGCGGAGTAACTGAAAATCAATTCTCTATTCTTGAGGAATTCAAAGGCAGCAAGCTGCTCGGACTGGAATATTCACATCCATTTGAAAATGAAATAACTCATTTTAAAGAGTTAAAGAACAAGCATCCAAAAGTCCACACAGTTGTCATGAGCGAAGAATATGTTGATATAAGCGCAGGCTCTGGTTTGGTCCATATGGCGCCTGGCTGCGGTCCAGAAGATTATGAAATTGGTCATAGAAATCAAATTCCGCCTTTTAACACTTTAACAGAAAGAGGTGTCTTTGACGAAACAATTGGATTCCTGAAAGGCTTTATTGCAAAAAAAGATGATAAAAAAATAACCCAGGAAATAAAGAAAAAAGGTCTTTTAATTGCAGAAACAAAAATAGAGCACGATTATGCTCATTGCTGGCGCTGCAAAAACCCGGTTATTTACAGAACAACAACGCAATGGTTCTTCAAAATCGAGGATTTAAAAGACAAGATGCGAGAGTTAAATAAAACAATTAAATGGGTTCCTGATTTTGCAGGCTTGAGAAATTTCGATAATTGGCTGGCTAATTTAAGAGACAACGGCATCACAAGGCAAAGATATTGGGGCACCCCATTACCCATTTGGAAATGCTCACAATGCAAAGATTTTGTTGTAGTAGGCTCTATCGACGAATTGAAAAAGCTTGCTGGCAGAATTCCAGATGATTTGCATAAGCCATGGATTGACGAAGTCAAGATAAAATGCAAATGCGGTCATGAAAAAGAAAGAATTCCAGATATTTTAGATGTTTGGATAGACGCTGGCTCTGCATCGTGGAATTGCCTCGATTACCCAAGAAGAAAAGATTTGTTTGAACAGCTGTACCCTGCGGATTTCATTTTAGAAGGCATAGACCAGATTAGAGGCTGGTTTAATCTTTTATTTGTGGCTTCGATGGTTGCGATGAATAATATGTCATTCAAGGCAGTTTATATGCACGGTTTTATTAACGACGCACAAGGAAGAAAGATGAGCAAGTCTCTTGGCAATTACATTTTGCCTCAAGAAGTCATAATGGATTATGGAGCAGACACTCTGAGATATTACATGATAGGCGGCACACCTCCAGGAGTTGATATCAATTACAATTTTGACGACATGAAAGTCAAGCACAAAAACCTCAATGTGCTTTGGAATTTGCACAAATATGCCGTAGACATGGCCAAAAATCTTAAGGTAAATCCAATCGATTTGGATTTTGAAATCCAAAAGCTTGATGCCGAAGAGCAATATATATTCTCCAAACTCAATTCAACAATAAAAAAAGTGACAGAAACATTTGATGATTACAGGTTAAATGAAGCGCCTTGGCATGTTGAAGAATTGTTTTTAGAATTAAGCAGAACTTACATACAATTGACGCGAGAGAAAGCTTCCATGGGAAGCGAAGAAGACAAAAAAATTGTGCTTTATACTGTTTTTAATGTGTTATTCAAATTATTAAAGTTATTTTCCCCTACCGCTCCGTTTATAACAGAACTAATGTATCAAAATTTAAAACAAGAATTCAAGCTTAAGGAAGAAAGCATTCATTTATTTGACTGGCCAGAGCATCAGGAAAAGCTAATTGATGAGGAACTTGAAGCATCAATGCAGACAGTAAGCGAGGTTGTGCAGAGCGCTCTTGCTGTAAGGGAAAAGATTCAGCTTGGCATCAGATGGCCGATAAAGGAGATTATAGTAGTAACAAAAGATAAAAAAATTGTTGATGATGTGGAAAAACTAGTCAACATAATTAAAAAACAAATTAATGTCAAGGAAGTCAAGGTTGTTGAGTCAATGCCCAATATCAAGGTAAAGATAAAGGCTGATTATTCCAAAATAGGTCCTGATTTTGGCGATAAAGCGCCATTAATAATTGCACAACTTACAATAGACAGCCCCGAAACTGTATTAAAGCACATACAAGAAAAAGGTAAGTATTCTTTTAGCATTAACGGTGAAACAATTGATGTCACAAAAGAGCATTTGATTGTCACACGGGAAGTGCCAGTGCCTTATGAAGAAGGCGCTTTCAAAAATGGATTCCTTTATTTGAACAAAGAAATATCAGATGATCTGGAAGCAGAAGGATTTTCAAGGGAAATAATGAGAAGAGTGCAGGCTTTAAGAAAAAAAGCAGGCATGGAAAAATCTGATAGCATATCATTGTTCATTAAAACAGATGATGAATTAAAAGAAATGCTTAAGGAGTGGAACTTGGCAATAAAGGAAAAAGTTGGCGCTTCCCAATTTAGGATTTCTGAGCTTGAGCCGAGCAAAAAGCATACTTTTGTCAGCAAAGAAAAAGTAAAGGGAAAGGAATTTGAAATACATTTGGAAAAACTCTAAAAGATGGCAAAGCAAAAAACCATATCCAAAGACATACCTTTAGCGGAAATAACTTTGAGAAGGTACGAAAAACCGACAAATTTAAGTGATAGAGAACTAGTAAGAAAACTTTGCTTATCTGTTGGTTTGTTGCAGCCCGGTGATTCCCGAGATGTTGTTGTAGATGTTCTCAATATTCTGATAAGAGCGAAAAAAGAGCGCAAAAATCTAACAAGCAGCGAGATATGCATTGAGGTTATTGAGGAAAGAAAGAAATTAAAATTGCCAATGCTCGGCATCGCATCTTCCAACATAAGAAGACAACTGAAAAGATTGAGAGATTCGTTATTGGTTGAAAAAAGGCTTAATGCCTACAGAATAACAGAATTCAGCAATTTAAATGAAATTTTTGAAGAAAAAATTGAAAAGTTTTTGTTGCCCAGTATAAATTCCAGGATTAAGGATTATATGAATAAGATAGAAGAAACACCATAATGCAATCAGATGACAGTTGATATCGTCTTAAAAACGAAAACTTTAAATATATCCTAGGTTTTGTATTCGATAA
>CAZUWB010000003.1:16679-19045 GCA_964623945.1 uncultured Methanosarcinales archaeon
TTCGATAAGTAAGACGGGGGTTGTTTGGTATCGTCTTAGAATAATAAAAAACAGAGGAGGAAATCTAAAATGGCAGAAAAAGTAGCAAAAGTTGGAGTAAGAAAACAAGCAGGCTACCTTTATTTTGTGGATAAGAGAGGGAATGTAGCCAGAGCCAAGATGTCAAGAGGCGGCAGAAAGAAAGGCAAAGCCAAAGTTGAAATGGTGGCTAAAGCCGGTGTTAAGAAAAAGTCAGGGTACTTGTACTTTATCGACAAGCAAGGCGACATATCTGCGGCAAAGATGGCTCGTGGTGGAAGAAAAAGAAGAAGAAGATAAATTTATCTTTTTTATTTTTTAAATTTTTTATTTTTCTATTTCTAATAATTTTTTTAAAGAGATTATTGCAACATCTATTTGATTCTTATTTGGCTCTTGTGTTGTAATTTTTTGAAGCAATAAGCCGGGCATCGAAATTAACCTAAACAGAAAGTTATTCTGTTTTTTGTCGCTAATTTTTAATATCTCGTAAGAAATGCCGGCAATTACTGGAATCAGCAAAATCCTGACTGGGAATAATATTCCTCTTCTTATCCAAGCATTAAATTCTAAAAAAGCTGGATAATAAAATAAAATTATTGATGGCAGCAAAGAAAATATAAGAATACTTACAATAAAAACTATTAATAAGAAGGATGTCCCGCATCTTGGATGCAAAGTAGTGAATTTCTTGACATTTCCTATTTCAAGTTTCTTGCCATTCTCATAACAATGGATTGCCTTATGCTCTGCTCCATGGTACTGAAACAATATTTTTACATCTTTCATAAAAGATATAGCAAAAACATAGATTAAAAAAATAAGTATCCTTATAACCCCGTCAATCAAATTAAACAAAATAGGTTTCTTCTCTTCTGTAAACCCAATAAGATTGGTTAGAAAATACGGCAATGCAATAAAGAATATAACAACAAAAACAATTGAAATTACTACAGTCCATAAAATCTCGTTCTTTCCTATTTTTTCTTCTTTTTCCCCTGCCTTCTCAGCAGACCACATCAAAGCCTTAATTCCAATTATAAGCATTTCAGCAAGATTGACAAAACCCCGAATAAATGGCCATTTAAGAAAATTGTATTTTTTCTTTGGAATTGCTCCTTTTTTTGTTATAATCTTTTTATTTTTTCTTACTGCAACAACATATTTAGAAGGGCCTCTTATCATAACTCCTTCAATAACTGCCTGCCCGCCTACATTGAGTTTTTTGTCGTTCATTTGTATTCAAATTTTTAGATTATTTTAAATAATTTGCGAAAATCTCGAAGATTTTCGAGAATTCCGAAAATCAATATGATTTTCGATAATTATTGATTTTAAATTCCGCAAACTTTATATCTGATGTCTTGTTGCTTTGTTCTGAAATGAAATGTCCTTATTGTGGCTATGAAGAAACTCAAGTTATTGACACAAGGGAAACTGAAAATTTGGAAGCTACAAGACGAAGAAGAGAATGCTTAAAATGCAATAAAAGATTCACTACTTATGAAAGAGTCGAAGAAGCTGACATCGTTGTTGTAAAAAAAGACGGCGGAAGAGAAAGGTTTGAAAGGCAAAAATTGCTTAATGGAATTCTTAAGGCTTGCGAAAAAAGATCTATAAGCTTAGACAAGATTGAGAAGCTTGTTGACGAAGTGGAGTCTGATTTAAGAAAAAGAGATTCTGTTGAAGTTGAAAGCAAAGTTATTGGAGAAATTGCAATGAAAAAGCTAAAAACTTTGGACAAGGTTGCTTACATAAGGTTTGCCTCTGTATACAGGGAATTTGAGGACTTGGAAAGATTTGAAGAAGAGCTGGAGAAGCTGCAGAAAAAATGATTATTGGCTTAACAGGCAAAAATGCATCTGGCAAAGGCGAAGTTGCAAACTATTTAAAATCAAAAAGATTCACTTATTATTCGCTTTCTGACGTTCTAAGAGAAGAAGCAACAAAAAAAGGCTTGGAACATTCAAGAGAAAATTTGATTAATTTGGGTAATGGACTAAGAAAAAAATATGGTCCAAATTATCTGGCTATACAAATTAACAATAAAATAAAACAGCAATTAAAACACAATAAGAATCAAAAATTCGTTATAGACAGCATTAGAAGTCCTTATGAAGCAAAAGAACTGATGAAAAACAAAGGCTTTGTTCTTATTGGAGTTGATGCTCCCATTGAATTAAGATTTAAAAGACTACTAGAGAGAAAAAGATTAGGTGATGCAAAAACGTTAAAGGAGTTTAAAGAGCAGGAACAAAGGGAAAATTTAAAAAATAAAGCTAATCAACAGCTTGATGCAACGTTTGGGATGGCAAATAAAGTTATTTTAAATGATGGTTCATTAAAAG
>CAZUWB010000003.1:19145-21702 GCA_964623945.1 uncultured Methanosarcinales archaeon
ATTGCAAAGGAAACTGCAACTAGAAGCACTTGCGACAGGAAGCATGTTGGAGCTGTTATTGTCAGGGACAAGACAATTCTTTCAACTGGGTATAATGGCAGCATAAGGGGAATGCCGCATTGCGACGAAGTAGGGCATTTAATGGAAAACGGACATTGCGTTGCCACAATTCATGCAGAGGCAAATGCAATTTTGCAGGCTGCAAAAAATGGTGTGAGAATAGAAGGAGGTGAAGTCTATATAACAGCAAGCCCGTGCTGGAGCTGTTTTAAAATGATTGCAAATACTGGAATAAAAAAAGTCTATTATGGTGAATTCTATCGAGATGAAAGAATTTTTGACGTTGCGAAAAGGTTAGGCATTGAACTAATACACATTCCTGTTGACCAAAAAGAGCTTTGAATTAGAAAATTATATAAATTAATATTAAAATAAAAGTATAATGCCTAAAAATTTCAAAATTGCTTTCTTCGAGCTTGAGCCTTGGGAAAAAGAATATTTTTTGAAGAATTTAAAGAATTGTAAGTTGGAATTTATTGACAGCCATCTTAATGAAAATAATGTCAATGCAGTAAAAGATGCTGATGCGATTGGTATCTTTATTTATTCGGTAATTAATAAAAAAATATTGGAAAAACTTCCAAACCTGAAATTAATCGTTACTTTATCTACTGGATTTGACCATATTGACCTGAATGAATCCAGAAGAAGAAAAATAACAGTATGCAATGTGCCTCATTATGGCGAAAATACAGTTGCAGAGCATACATTCGCTTTAATCTTAAACTTGACAAGAGTGGTACACAAGGCTTATGAAAGGACTGTTAAAGGCGACTTCTCACTTGATGGATTAAGAGGCATTGATCTGCAAGGAAAAACAATTGGAGTTGTTGGGGCTGGAAGCATTGGCCAGCACGTAATAAGAATTGCAAAAGGATTTGAAATGAAAGCCATTGTTTTTGATAAGTTCAAAAATTTAAAATTAGCAAAAAAATTAGGTTATAAATATGTGAATTTTAATGATTTATTAAGAAATTCTGATATTATAACATTACACGTGCCTTATAATAAAGCTACACATCATCTAATAAATAAAAAAGCAATTTCAAAAATGAAAAAAGGAGTTCTCATAATAAACACAGCAAGAGGCAGCATTATAGAAACTTCTGCTTTGCTTGATGGGATTAAATCAGGCAAAATTGGTGGAGCAGGGCTTGATGTTTTGGAAGGTGAATGCTTTATTAAAGAAGAGAAACAAATACTGTCAAAACATTTCTTAAAGGAGTGCGACTTAAAAACAGTTCTGCAAAACCACATTTTGTTAAAACAAGATAATGTTATAATAACGCCTCATAATGCATTTAACAGCTGGGAAGCACTTCATAGAATTCTTGACACTACAATTTTAAACATTAATTTTTTTTTAAAGAAAAAGCCAGTTAATTTTGTTAAATAATTTTAATTCCCAACAAACTTTGAATACAAAGTTTTTGCTTCTTTCTCACCTTTTGCCTTTATCAAAGCTCTACCATCACTAAAAATTGTTAAAATATTTTCAAAATTAATGCTATAACCGAAATCAATAACTTTTCCTATTTTTTTTAATTTATTTTTAAGAATATTGAATTGTTTTTTATCTATTGTTTTTGATTTTATTTGATATATATTATCTCCGCATAGTTTCACAATTCTTGATGATTTTTTTCCAGTTAAATATTCGAAATTGTTTTTTATACAGCAAACGCAATTTTTATTTTTATTGACTTTGATTTTTGATAATTCATTTTTCCATATATCAAAAAATAATAAATTTTTTTCAATATTATTTTTTTTAAATAATATTTTTATAGCTTCATTCACTTGTAAAGAGGATATTAGATTTGTTATTGTATTTAATACACCGATAGTTTCGCATGTGTCTAATTGAGCTGCGTCTTTCAAAAAACATCTCAAGCAAGGATTATTTTCATTTGGGATTATATCGAAAATATAGCCTTTGCTTCCGACAGCAGAAGCATAAATAAATGGAATTTTGTTTTTAATGCAGAAATCATTAATTAAAAATCTCGTTTCTAAATTGTCTATGCAGTCCAAGATTAACTTTATTTTTTTATTAAAAATTTTTATAATATTTTCAAAATTTAAATCGTCAATAAAAAAATCAACCTCAACATCTGAATTAATTTTCTCTAAATGCTCTTTTGCTTGTGCTGCTTTTGCCTTTCCGATATCATTTTCATCAAACAAGCTTTGCCTTTGCAAATTTGACAATTCAACAATATCTCTGTCAATTAAGATTAATTTTCCAATTCCAGCTCTTGCCAGTAACTGGGCAGAAACAGAGCCAAGAGCCCCTAAGCCAACTATTGCAACGCAGCTTTTCTTTAATATTTGCTGTCCTTTCTTTCCAACCTCTTTGAATATTTCCTGACGAATGTAGCGCATAAAACAAAGATTTTTTTGCTTATTTAAAATGTTTTGTTGTTTATATTATGTATCAAGTAAAGAAACTTTTATAAAAAATGAATAATTATTATGTATTATGATATCAATAAAG
>CAZUWB010000004.1:0-6487 GCA_964623945.1 uncultured Methanosarcinales archaeon
AAGCGATAAAAACATCGCCTGGATTAGCAAGTGCTTCTAATTGTCTTTCAAAAACACCGTCATAGCTGTAATCATTGGACCATGCGGTTAAAATGGCTGTGTCGGTTGTTAAAGCAATGCAAGGCAATCCTCTCCTTTCAATTTTATACCTGCCAACCAGTTCGGCAGCAAAATGCGATGCCTGAGATGAACTACCACCATTTCCTGCTATCAATATTTTTTTCTTATTTTTAAAAGCAGTAACTATAAGATTAACAGCTTCTCCTATTTTTGGAGCTAACCTATCATATACTAATCTTTTTGTTTCAATGCTTTCCTGAATCATAGATTTTATTTGATTTTGCATAAATAACACCTAAGTATGAATATTTCATACTTTAATAAGTCTCAATATATAAATATTTTGTTATTTTGAAATATATATTCTACAATATAAAAATATAAATAGTATTACTTATTCCTACTTGGTAATACCCATGAGTAAATCTAAAATAGCAATATCTGTTGACACTTCATTATTAAAACTAATAGATTCAAAGGTAGATAAATCTATTATAAGGAGCAGATCGCAGGCTATAGAGTATTTTCTAAAAAGAGGCTTGCAGGAGCAGTCTGTAAGTGTAGCTGTTATTTTGATAAAAGCAGAGCATCAGCCTATCGCATTAAAAGATGTTAAAGGCACATCATTAATCAAACAACAAATTGATTTTTTTTCAAAATATTGCATAAAAACAATTTATGTTGTAACCCAGCATACAAAAAACATGAATTTATTGCTGAATGAAATTTCAAATTCTAAAATAAATGTTGAGATTATTGAAAAACAGGCAAAAGGAAATGCAGAAGTTTTATTGGCTGTGAAAGAAAAAGTAAGCAATAGTTTTATTGTTATTTCAGGCGATACATACAATAATTTTGATTTGTTAAATATGATAAAAAAGCATGCTGAATCTGAAAAATTAGCAACAATGGGCTTAATGACAAGGGAAAAAACAAGCAGCTACGGAACCGCAATTTTAGATGGCGACTTAATAGTTGATTTTCAGGAAAAGCCAAAGCACTATTCAACAAATATAGTAAATGCCGGTATTTACATATTTAAGCCAGAGGTTTTTGAATTATTTGAAGATTTAGTATCTTTAGAAAAAGACTTGTTTCCAAAATTGGCGAGAATAAAACAGCTTATAGGCTTTTTTACGTATGGCGAGTATATACATATTACTAGTTAAATCAATTTCTCAACTTCTTTTAAAACATCATCAACACTAATATTCTTCATACATTTTTGGTAGTCATTACTGTTTTTCGGATACAAGCAGTCTGGAACTTGACCTTTGTGGACATTAATACAGGGGCTGAATTCACAGTTGTAGCCTTTGTACAAACCAATATTTTCTTTTCCATATGGACCGAATCTAATCGGCAAGTTAGGCCCAAACAATCCAAGTGTTTTCACGCCTTGCGCTGCGGCGATGTGCATAGGTCCTGCGTCATTACCTATAAATAAATTTGATTTGCTAATCAAATAAAACAATTGATTTAGAGTTATCTTTCCAGCTACATTTACAGTTTTTTTACTTTCCATCTTTTTTCGTATGTTCTCTATTAATTCTGATTCGTCAGAAGCGCCTACAAAAATTATCTTCGCTTTGTGTTTGATGCTTACCTCATCACAAAGTTCAGCGTACCTATCATAAGGCCACATCCGTGATTTAGCTGATTCTGCAGCTCCAGGAGCAATACAAACAATAAAATCATTTTTCATAACACCATTATTTTTTAAGAATCTATCAACAACATTTTTATCATTTTTAGAGAAATTTAAATTTGGCAACACATTTGTATTGTAATCAATCTTCAATGCCCTTACTAAGTCTAAAAATGTTTGTGTGGCATGCTGCTCATCGTTATATTTTACTTTAGCTGTGTATAATTTAGCTCTTGAACCATGAGAATATCCCACAACCTTTCTTCCTGCAAAAAAAGATATTATTGCTGATATATTGAGATATTCCTCCATGTCTATAACCAAATCATATTTTTTTATATTCTTAAAAATAAAGCCAAGAATTGATAATGGGTTTAACTTTAACAAAAAAATATTGTTTATGTCCTTGTTATTAAAAAAAACGTCTTTGTTTCTTGAAGTGGCCAAGACATTTATCTGCGAGTTAGGAAATTTTTTTCTTAGAGCCTGAATTGAAGGCAAGGTCAAGATAGTTTCGCCTATGCCCCAAAGCTGCACCACTAAAATTTTGTCGATTTTTGCAATATCCAAAGATTTATTTTTATTTAAAAAACCCAGAAAATCACATATTAAATTGCCTAAATATTTATCAATTAACTTTATTATGATAACCATTCACAAGCAAGTAACTTTATACGCTATTTAAATATTTACTAGAAAACTACTTGTTCTTATTATTCTTCATAGCCATTTGCCTTACGACTACTTCTAGCTTTCTTTGGTTTTTTCTTACTAAAGTGTATGTATAAAAAATGGATACAATCAAAAAAAGAAATCCGCTGATTATTAGCAAATCAAGAGTCCTGAAAAAACCAAATGTCTTGACTATTGGATCTAAAACAAAAGGGAATAATGTAATGATAATAAATATAACCCACAATAAGAGCCAAAAACCGAATTCTTTTGGTGTGAATTCTTTCCTTTTATAATTAACAAAGGAATAGTAAATCATAAATAGACCGAATAAAAATCCAGCGACTTGAATTCCTAGTACCATTTTCCACCTTTTGATTATTGGTTAATCTTTACTTCCGTTAAAAAATTTCCACAAAAACATATTCAATACAATTTTCACCCCATCTATTACGGTAGTGCCTTTGTATTTATCAGAGTATATTGTTTCGATTGGAATCTGCACATATTTTAACTTTTGCTTTCCAGCCCTTGATATCATTTCAGATTCCATTGAGTAATCTGAAGCATTCCATCTTATATTTTTATAAGCATATTTTGAGAAAGCCCTAAAGCCGCATTGAGTGTCGTTTAGGCTTACACCATACAAAAACTCTACAACACTCGAAATAAACCAATTTCCAAAGCGAAGCACCAACGGCATTTTCCTGCTTGCCTTTCTATAGCTAAAAACAATATCATACTTATCTAATTTGTCAATGAATCTTGGAATATCCTCGGGATTGTGCTGGGCATCCGCATCTAATGTTATAATATATTTAGCGCCTCTTTTGACAGCATAATCGCAGCCTGTTTTTAGAGCAGCACCTTTCCCTAAATTCACTATATGACTCAATACAATTGCATTTGATTTTTCAGAAACTTCTCTTGTATTATCAGTACTTCCGTCATCAATTACTACCACCTTATCTACATACTTTTTTGTTTTTTTTATTATATCTGAAATGTTCTTTCCCTCGTTATAGGCTGGAATCATAGCCCAAATATTTTTTGTTTCCATTTAAGAATTATTCGAGTTATTATTTGTAACTTCGTTAATTACTATTTCTTCTTCAGCTGGTTTTTTCAAATAATCTTGCACTATAGTTGTATTTTTACCTTCCCAATCAATTTTGTAAGTGTAAATATCTGTTCCTGTCAAACCACGCTGATGGTCAAATAATTTAAAATATTTTAAACCGTGGCCTTGCATATAAAACATTCTTGTGAACATTCCACCAGTTAGTTCTTTGCTTGACAAAACAACTTCTAGCTCATTTTCATTTTTTGGTATAACAGTTAATCCAATATCTATAGTTGAGCCATTGAACTGTTTAATAAATAGACCATATTCTGTTGTGAAGGCAGCTGTCCTAGGCCTTACAATACCTTGATCTCCAAATGCAAATATATCATAATTGCTTAGATTTATTTGAAAACCATTGCTGCATACGTAAACATCATTGTTATTCTTGTTACAACCCATTGTTCCCCCATAGCCTGGCCATGGAGCAATCCAAGTGTTTGCTTCGCTGTCGCTTGTTATGGATTGAATTTCAAAATACGTGTTTTCTGCTCTTTCTTTTGTGTAATTGAACTTTTTTATCATATACTCTACTGCTTTTTCTTGCGGCATTTTCCTAGCATTCTGCCAAATATCGGCTCTTTCAAAATTCCAACTGCCAAAATGGCTCCAGACACCACTTTTGCCAATCATGTCTTCTGATGCGATGAAATAAGCTTCTGATGGATTGCAATGTGTAAGCGAAAGAATCTTGTCAATTTGTTTTTCATCAAGAATATTAAATTCTTTCAACGTTTTTTCTGCATCTTTTTTATTTAGCAAAATAATCTTTTTTAATATTTTTAGTGACGAATGAGTGTTGTTAGTTATCTTATTGATTTCGTTATAGGCTGTATTGCTTCCGCAATCAAGCATTCGTAAAATCCCTATAGCTTCTCTTTCATCACTAGTCATTAATAATCTTCCAACCCAGTGAGCAGCTGGATGGGTTTGAGTTGTGCCATCAAATGTGACTCTCCTGTCAGCAATAGCTTTAAAGTGATGCCCAAAATCCCACCAAGAGGTTATTATTGCGTTCTCTTTAGAGTCTTGCTTTATATTAATCAAAGCAGTATACCATGCGTCATTAATGATTGGTATGTCAGCACCTGCGGAATTAATAGCACCCCTTAAAGGATTAGCATAAATCAGAAGCAACAGTAAAATTAAGATGCTGCTTCCTATTGCTTTATGTATTTTGAGCTCTTTTGTTAGTATTTTTGAGGAATATGTGTATACTTTGCCAAGAGCAACTCCAAATGCAACACTAAATGCCGGAGCTAACAAGACTGTAAATCTAATGCCTTTGATGCTGGCAAAAATAGTGGAAACTATCCAAAGTGAAAGCAATATAGACGATTTAAAGTCATATGAAGAGTCTTTCTTGTAAATAGCAATGAAAATTCTTGCCAAAACTGGTAGCAATATCCAGACTAATAAGGTAGGAACTTGCATTGACTGATACAAAGGAGGACGTTGGCTACTAAACCTAACAAACAAAATTAAATAAATAAATGATGTTCCTAGTATATAACCAAAGTCAAATCTTTTCATTCCCTCTTTTCTAGAAACTGCTAAAATCAATCCAACTAAGCTTATAAAAAAAAGAAATGGACCTCCGATTGAGTTTATAATGCTGTTTAGAGAGCCTTCATTTAACTCTGCAACAGTTGTCAGTACATTCGGCCATAATGAAGCGCTTACAGGAGCTTTAATTGAAGGAAAGCTTAAAGGGCCAAGAAAGCTGCCCCTGAAAATGGACCATCCTGAAATAAATATAACAAATATCATTGTTGTTATAAAATAGATAACACCAAAAATTATAATACCCCTTAGTACTGTATTTGAAAAAATGACCTTGTAGTCTTTTCTTATTTCATAAAGATTTGTTATTAGCAAATACAAAAATGTCAAACCAATAGTTGCAAGCAAGAAATCAAATATGAACCACCAACCGCTCCAAGCTATTGTGAAAAGTCCTGTGAATAGTCCTGCAAGCAACGATGCAATGATTATTTTTGTGAGACTTTTAATTTCTAATGTCATTACAAATAGCCAGGTAATAAGCAAAGGAAAGAAAATTACCCATATGTCATTATCGGGATTTAAGCTTCGCGATAAGAAAGCACCATTAACTGCCATTATCATACCAGCAAAAAAGCCTCCAATATTGCCTGCAATCTTTCTTGCAATCAAAAAAACAAGCAACACACATAATGCTGAAACAAACACAGGAATGTAAAACATAGAGCGCATAAGGTCCAAGTCAGGCATAAAAATATGTAAAAATTTGTAGAAATAAGCTAAAGAGTAAGAATGAAACATGTCAGGATATACAAATCTTCCAATAGGAGCTAACTGGCGATTATCAAACGGCTTGCCATCTCTTAATTCGTCACCAGGATGCCCACGCTCAACTATATTTTTTGCATATCTAAACCAATAATATGGGTCTATATCTGGCATATAGTTCTTCCCATTCTCGTCTTGGAAAAATGATTTAAAGTAGTTTGATGTCGCTTTTATCTGATCATCAATTTGTCTTTTGTTCTCTCTTATTACTTTTTGTAATTCAGTGTTAACAAGAGCATTCTTATTTTCATCAGGCAGATTAGGATATTGCTGGTCAATTCCGGATTTTATCTGAGAACTTATACTATTTATCACGCTATTTGTAGCCCATTCGTTGGTTATAGGCAAGAAACCAGCCTGCATTCTCACATAAATTGACAGAATTATAGGAATAAGCACAATAAAAATAATCCCGTATTTCTTGAAGAAAGAATTGACTTTAGCCCAATTTATTGGTATATCTTCATCGCTTGCTGAGGTTTTTTCGCTTGATTTGAAGAATTTCTTGATTTTGCTTACGTCAAAAGACACATCAATTTCATCTTTTGCAGTTTCTTCACCTTTTTCTTCTTTCTTATCACTCTTGAAGAAATTCTTAATCTTGCTAAAGTCTATCGAAAATTCTTCATCGGAATTTTCGGAGATGCCAGAAA
>CAZUWB010000004.1:6587-19832 GCA_964623945.1 uncultured Methanosarcinales archaeon
ATCTTGCTAAAGTCTATCGAAAATTCTTCATCGGAATTTTCGGAGATGCCAGAAATCTTCGATTTCTTAGCATCTATAGATATATCTTCATCTTCTTTTGAATCCATAACTTATAACCACCTCCTAAAGGGAAAGAGTATGTTTTAAAAAGGTTTTGTTAGATTAAAAGCATCTTTGAGAAATACAAAAATCTAGGCTCTTTAAGAAGCAAATTAGCAATTAAAGGTATTGGTGTGTCTCTATCATATTTTTTTAAAATTCTTCTTACTTTTTCCTTGTTCATTAAATTAAGCAATTTATCGTAGTCTTTATCAGAGAATTTGTTTAATGTGTTTCTTATCTTTAGATGCAAAAGAAGCTCTTTGCCTGATTGTTTTCTGAATTCCTTATTGTAGTTTTTGTCATTGATAATACAATAACACAAAGTTTGTGCTGCTTTAAGTGAAGGAATAATGCCTCCTCCTGTAGTAGCTTTAACTTGCGTGGCAGCATCACCAATCAGATAAACATTATCTTTTTGTATTATCTTTTTTGGATTGTACAAGGGAATCAATCCAGATTCCCAACATAAAACATCTGTCTTTCCAATTCTATTTTTTAGGAATTTGTAAAAATAATGCTGCGCATTTTCAAAACAGCCTATACCAAGCCTTACTATGTTGTCAGATTCCGGCACACACCACCCAAAAAAGTCTGGAAAATCACTACCAAAATAAGTCTCAAAAGCAGTTGTGTCCATGTTTAGTTTTACTTTTGCCTGCATTCCAATGTAATACTTTGAATTAAAATTTATTCCAGCAGCTTTTGCAACAGCTGAGTAAGGGCCGTCAGCACCCACAATGACATCTGTTTTGATTTCTTCTATTTTACCGTTTTTCTTGTCCCTTATCTTCACGGATTGTTCTTCATTAAATCCAATAAATTGGTGATTTAGCAGAATTTTAACACCTTCATCTCGAGCCATATCAGCAACAAATTGATCAAATTTGTCACGCCACATTACGATTTCATCAACATTGACTGTTATTCTGTTGTTTTTGCTAACAACAATCACTTTGTCAAGCTTTTTTGCTATGACTTCTTTTTTTAGCTTAAAGAATTTCTCTATAGAGTGAGTTACAATACCCGTGCATTGAACAGGAGAGCCAACTCTATCATGCTCTTCTAATATTGTGACTTTTTTGCCTTGCATTGCAAGCAAGTAAGCAAGATAAGAGCCAGCAGGACCAGCCCCAACTATAGTTATCATAGCATAAAGTAAATGCAATACGTTTAAATACATAGTGAATATAATCCACTAATGAACCTAGAAATGTACCTACTGTATAATAGTTAAAACCGAAAGATTTAAATATAAGCTGTTAAATATAGCTATTTTGTACCTACTGTTTAATAATGAAAATTAGTACTATCATAGAAAAGTTGGGGGTAAAATGAAGAAAAAGATTTTCACTTTGACAGCACTTTTATTAGTTTTTGGAGTTTTGTTTAGCAACTTTGCTTATAGTTCGTCAAATGGAAGCAATTTTACAGGTTTTGATGTATCAATAGACAGAGTAAGGGTTAATGGTCAAGTAGTTGCAGAGTCAAGAACAAACCTAATTGACGATGCAGATGTATTTTCTGTTTTGGTGGATTTTACAAATTTAAGGACTTTAGATAATGCTCATGTTGAAGCTATATTAAGAGGCAGGCAAAGTGGCGATACTGTTTCAGATTCTACAAATACTTTTGATTTAGCACCAGGACTGAACTCAACATCTTCTCTAATATTAGTTTTAATTGACAGTCTTAAGAGGGAAGCAGAGTTCGATTTGACAATAAAAATTATAGATGCAAGAGGCAATTCTGAGCAAAAGACTTATGGCATTAAAACACAAGACACTAGAACCAGAGGCGCGCTTGATGTCTCAATAGACAGAGTAAAAGTCAATGATAAAGTAGTTGTTCCATCAAGAACAAACTTTATCGATGAAAGCAACGATTTTGATGTTTTAGTTGAATTTACATCACTGGAGGATTTGGAAGATGCGCATGTTGAAGCAATTTTAAGAGATCTAAAAAGCGGCACTGTTATTGCTGATGCATCACCTAACTTTGACTTAAGCTCAGACTCAAGTTCTTCAAATTTATTAAGGTTGGAGTTATTGGATATACTAAAGCAAAGCAATTCATTTGAATTAACTGTTAAAATTGTAGATGCAGAAGGGGATTCAATTCAGCAAGTATATGGAATTACAATGCGTGATGGTGGAGTAACATCAACAGGCGATTTTATAAGCGATTTGGACATATCAATTGATAGCGTTGAAGTTGAAAGCAAAGTTGTGGCAGAGAATGAGAACAATTTTGTAATTATTGGAGATGATAAAAAAGAACTTGATGTAAGGGTAAGGATAACATCGCTTGAGAATGTCAAAGATGCCCATGTAGACGCTATATTGACTTTTGAAAATGGAGATGTGGTTGCAGATGCAACAACAACTTTTGATATCAGCGAAGATGAAAATGTTGTAAAGAAACTTGAACTGCCATTAATTGGCAAATTCGGGCAGAACAGCTTTAAGCTTAAGGTAAGGGTTGTAGATGCAGAAGGGGACTTAGAAGAGAAATTATATGGATTAAAAATAAGTCAGCAAAAGTTCCCATTTATCATAAGCAGCATTTCACTAGATCCAGAAAATAACTTGCAAGCAGGTAAAAATCTTGTGGCAACATTAAGTGTAAAAAACAGCGGAGTTGTGCCGCTTGATGGTGTCAGTGCAAAAGTTAGCATTCCAGAGCTCGGCATTTCATCTACAAAATTTATAGATCAGATAAAAAACAGCAACAAGTTATCAGAAATAAGAGAAGATTTTATATTAAAGATTCTTGACAATGTGCCTACTGGAACTTATACTGTTAAGTCAGAGGTAATGTCGCAGTTTGGCGGAGAAAGCGAGGTAAAGGAAATACCTGTCTTTATTTTGGGTAAAAGCGAGCAAACTAAACAAATAATTAATGACAAGCTTGTAGTTAATATCCCAATAATAAAGCAAGACATATTTAATGATGGTAGGGAAGTTATATACCAGCTTACCTTGACAAATGAAGGTCCTGATGCAAATACATACACAATATTGCTTGATGGCTCAAGCTGGGCTAACTTAAGATTAGCAGAATCAAACACATTTGTGATAAAGCCAAAGCAATCTAAAACAATCAATATTTACGCTTCAACAACTGCAAAAACACTTGGCGAGCAAGCGTTTTTGGTCACAATAAAGGACGATAACGAAGTTTTAACTAATGTAGTGTTAAAAGGCAACATTGTTGCTGTAAAAGGACTTTTAGCTATTAAGCTGAAGAATATTTTGGAGATAGTGTTGATTGGAGTTGTAATTGTACTTGTCGCAATAGGCATATTTTTTGGCCTTAAGGGAATTATAGAAGGTGGCAATAGTACAGACTTCAGCGAAGAAATACCTGATCAAGAATTAGGCGAACCTTATTATTAATTTTCTTTCTTTATATTTTATTTATGTTATTTTTAAAATCTTCCTAGGGAGACTATTCATGACAAAAATAAAAAAAACATTAATGAGTTTAGTCGTATTTTTACTTTTGATTAATTTTGTATATGCACAAGACTATTCTATTTTCTCAGGAAAATTTTATGACTTAAAGGAAGGAGAAGAAAAAATTCAGTTTGAATTCTACAATGATACTTACAATATTTGCGAGAGCGAGGAAAGAATAATACCGATTTTGGTTGTAAACAAAGACACAAAAATAGACAACAAATACAATTTGGATATTTTAGGAGCCACTTGGGCTAATTTGAATGTTAAAGAATTCTCTCTGCCTAAAAAACAAAGCGGAGTTGTATTCTTAAATATAAACCCTGGGCAAAATACAAATGGAAATTATGGTGTTAAAATTAATGCTTTATCATCTGTTGGAAATATTAAAAAAGATTTAAGTATTAATATAGATGTTGAAAAATGCTATTCTTTAAGTATAGAACTTGAAAAAGAAGAAGACAAAGTTTGCGGCGGAACAAAAAAGCAATATTTTGGAGAAATAATAAATGAAGGAACAAAGGAGAGCGATATTGTTTTGACTTTAAATGGTCCAACTTGGGTAGGCCTAGATGAAAGCAGTTATTCTGTTGCACCTAATAATAAGCAGAAATTTGAATTAAATGTTGATGTTCCAAGCAACTCAGAAGGAGCTTTTAATATAATTGTAAAAGCAGAAATTCAAAACAATCCATTGGTAAGTTCTGAAAAAAGCCTAAATATAGATGCTGTGCCTAAATATGATTGTTATAAAGCAGATATTGCAACTGATGCGAAAATAAAAAATTATTATTCTAATGAATATATTCCGATAAAAATAAGAAATAATGGGATAAAAAAGGCAGAATATGGTATAAGCTTAGAAGCACCAGATTGGATTTCTATAGAGCCGGAAACATTAGTCATAAATCCAGGTCAAGTAGATAATTTGAATTTGAATATTAATCCTAGTACAGAAGTTGCCGAAGGGACTTATAGAATAAAAATAAATATAAAATTTGAAGATGTAACTTATTCTAAAGACATTGATGTTATTTTGAGCAAAGAAAATGAATTTTTGAAAAGATTAAAGTTCTTTTTTATTTTTTATAAGTATTATATCTATGTTCTATTGCTTGTTATAATTGTATTGTTTATATTTAGAAAGCAAATATCAAACAAAATAAAATCTAAGTATAGGGATTATAAAATCAGGCAGGCTAGATTAAAGGCGTTGGAATTAGCAAGAAAAGCTCGTTTAGCTAAAATAAAGAAATAAATGGGGACGCAGAGACTTACATGCGCAGTATGCTCGCTTGCTACAATTTGAACTCTGATTTCGGCTCTTAGCAATAACTACTAAGATCAGCCGGTACCTTGCTCAAAAGCGATTTTCTTTAATCATCGTTTTTTAACTCATCGCTCCACGAACTGGAGCCGGCTATATTGAGCCAGGTTATACGACGTCCCCATAATATAAAGAATTAATTGGCGTTATTTAAAGATTATTGTTTAAGTCTTTTATAAGCTTCTTTTAAAGTGACAAATTCAACATCATCATATTTAGTTGCAAATGAAATAAACTTGTTTAAATCTTTTAATGCTTGTGTTGAATTGCCATCTTTTGTTGTTGATTCTGAGCTGTGTGTCATTACAACAAATGGAAATGGCTTAATTGATCTGTCAGCTTTGTTATAATATTTTATAAAAGCTTTATTCAGCAATAAGGAATTTATAGGATCTGCTCTTAGCTTTACGCCAAAAAAATTGAAAGTAGCTATTGGAATCTCAATAACATTTGAGTTATTATGCTGAGTTGATTGATGGTCTATTATGCTTAATTTCCAAGGATAATGTCTTTTTACTTTGCTCCAATCATATCTCATTCCGTCATATAAATGTCCTTTAATTCCTGGTGTTGCAGAACTATCAACCTTAAATCCAAGCTGGTGAAGTGCTTTTGCACCATCAGCATCCAAAGCCCAATTGCCCCATCTGAAGCTGATAAGCTCTTTTGCAACTGCCTCGCCTAAATGCTCCTTAAGTAATTCTTTTGCTGCTTTTATTATCTCAAATTTTTCTCTGTAATTATAGAAAAAAGCACTAGTAGCTTTAAAATTCTTTGAAAGTTTTTTTTGCAGCGCAAAATCAGAATCAGGATGCAAGTGCAAACCTATTTCATGTCCATTTTTTATCAAATCATCAAATTCTTTTTTTATTTTTTTGTAATCTTCATCTTTACTTGAAAAGCATTGGGTTGAGAGAAAAAAAGTTGCCTTAATGCCATATTTTTTAAAAATATCTGCAAGATTTTTTATGCCATTATGATAACCCATAAAAGCATCTGGCTCTTCTTTTTGCCATACTCTTCTTTCATCTTCATCAACATAGCCTGATTCTGTATCAACTGTAATCACAACAAGGAAAGGATGATTTTTTGGTTTTTTATTTCCAAGATTTTTTACAGAAACTGCATTGGACAATAATTTTAAAATTGAATTTCCAAATTTAGTTTTGAAGAATCTATACAACATTGGTTTTAGTTTTAAGTTTGTGTTCATTTTAAGACATTTTCATAAACTTTAATAAAATCTTTTGCGACTTTTCCCAAAGAATATTTTTTTCTTACAAATTCTGCGGCATTTTTAGCTAATTTTTCAGATTTTTTTGTATCTTTTAGAAGTGTTATGATTGCTTTTGCTAATTCATTACTATTTTTCTGCTCAACCAATAAGCCGTTGTTACCATCTTTAATAATATAAGGTATGCCGCCAACATTTGTGCCGATTACTGCACATCCTGAAGACATAGCTTCTAAAAGTGTAAGTCCTAAGGCTTCTGTCCCTGTTTTATTGGAGATGGAAGGCATAACAAAAATGTCAGCAATGTTGTAATAATATGCAATATCTTTATGTGGAAGTGCACCCAGAAATTCAATATTATTTTGCAAACTTTTACTGATTATTTTTTCATTTAAAGTTTTCTTATAAGCACCTTCACCTATAATTAAAAGTTTTGTTTTAGGCTCTTGTTGTAGAATATAATCCATTGAATCAATAAGATATTGCAGACCTTTTTGATCACTTAAGCGTCCAACAAAAAGCACCAGCTTGTTTTTTGAATATTTTACAGGTTTTTTTAATTCTTTTTTTTTAAAAAGCTTAGTGTCGATGCCCATAGGTATTATCTTGATTTTATTTTTGTAGTGAGGGAATCTTTTTAAGAGTTCATTTTTTGCTGCAGGGCTGTTTACAGTTATATAAACTGCATTTTTTATTACAAATTCTTGCATAATTCTAAAGAATTTATTTTTTAATGGAAATAGGTCACTTCCATGTATGGTAACAAGTAATGGTATATTAAAAATCTTTTTTAGAAATATTCCAATAAACCCTTGTGGCAAAATCCAATGTGCGTGAATCATTTCAATATTTTCTTTTTTTATTATTTTGTAAGAACTAAAGAATTCCGAAATTATGAGCATTGGCATCTGAATAGTAGCTAAAAAACTCTTTTTCATATTAGGAAGCATACCGCCATTGTAGCAAAGCCTTTGCAATTTCTCTGGTTTGAAATAAGCAAATCTCATCACTTCTAAATTACCCATTCTTTCAAATTTTTTTGCTCCTTTATCGTGAGGAGCCAGAACTATAATTTTGTATTTTGAAGAAAGTCTTTCGGAAAGGTCATAAACAAAAGTTGGTGTGGTGTCATTCCTCCACCTAGGAAATGTTGTTGCTGTGACAAGTACTTTGTTTTGTTGCATATTGAATAATATTGTGCTATTGTTTAAAAATATTGTCGATTCTACACATAGAATTAAGATATTATGTATTCATTTAATCTTATATTTTTTCCATCTTTTTGTGGAAAGGCTCATATCAATCGTTAGTGGCGGGCCAATATAATCTTTCATCGTCATCTTGCCTATACTTTTTGAGCCGGTAAGTACTGCCAATTCGTACATGTTCATCCGCTTGTCACCCACTATATGTATAATTCCAAGTTTTTTTTCCTTGCAAATATCATAAATGCCTTGTGCCGCGTTGTCAGCAAATAAGTAAGTGCCGAACCTATCAGTAAAGGCTTTTGGGTATTTCCACAGCCTTTTTGGGACAAAATTTGTTCTTATAATGCAAGAGTTATGATATTGCCTTGTTATAAGTTCTCCACATGCTTTGGTGAATGAGTAGTAATTCTTTGGATTGGGAATACCGTCTTCATTGTAAAACTTGCAATTCTCACCAGCAAAAACACACGCTGTCGATACATAAATAAAATAGCAATTATTATTCAGCTTGATAAGCGCATTAACTATATTTTGAGTGCCTTCCACATTTGTCAGCCAAGCAAGTTTCTTGTTTTCCTCACACTCCCTAATGCCAACAAGGGCAGCTGCATGAATTAATATGTTAGGCTTAAAGCGCAAAATTGTTTTTTCTACTGACTTATAATCGGTAATATCCATTACTTTATGCGTTGGAGTAATAGCATTATTGAAAACCTTTTTTAATGATTTCCCTAAGTCTCCACTTCCCCCAGTTATTAACATTTTCATCTATAAAACCCAGATTAAGATTTATTTCTGCTTTTTCTTTTCAAGATTCTTTATTAGTTCTGAAGCTCTAAACAAAGAATCAAAAGTGCCAGCATCGCTCCAAAAACCTTTTAGAATTGCATAAGACATTTGGCTTTTTTTTATGTACTCGTTATTAACATCAGTCACTTCATATTCACCTCTTTTGCTTGGCTTCAAACTTTTTATTATGTTGAATACACGCCTGTCGTACATGTAAAGTCCTGTAACCGCATAATTCGATGTTGGTTTTTTTGGCTTCTCTTCAACATTTATGATTTTATTATTTTTAATTTCAGCAACCCCAAAGCGATTTGCATCAGGTATTTTCTTGAGAAATATTTTTGCACCGTCAAAGCTGTATAAAAAATCTGATACATGTTTTTTAATGTTGTCTTCAAAGATGTTGTCGCCTAAAATTGCTACAAGCTTGTCATTATCAACAAAATCTTCTGCCAATGAAAGCGCCTGGGCAATTCCAGCAGCTTCGTCCTGTATTTCGTAAGTCAGCCTTACGCCAAATTCTTTTCCAGAGCCAAGCAATTTTAAAAAATCGCCTGCATGCTCAATTCCTGAAACAATCAATATTTCTTTTATGCCTGCATTAATCAAAGTGTTGAGTGGATAGTAAATCATTGGCTTGTTGTATATAGGCAGCAAATGCTTATTGGTCACTTTAGTGCATGGATAAAGCCTAGAGCCAGTTCCTCCTGCAAGTATTACTCCTTTTATTCCTTTCATTTAAACGCCCATATAATCTTTCAAAGCGTAATGCCAGTGCCTTAAAGGCGATAACTTAGTATTTATTAATACAGAGTACTTTGGTCTTTTAGCAGCCCTGTCAAGTTGTTTGCTTGTTATTGGTTTTACTTTTGACTCTGATTTTGCAAACTCAACAATCTTTTTTGCGAACTGAAACCACGTGCATGTCCCGCTATTTGTTATGTGATAAATCCCAAATGGCTTCTGCTTTTCTATCACTTCTTTTATCTTTTTTGTCAAATCTTCTGTATAAGTCGGTCTGCCAAACTGGTCATTGACAACTTTCAACTCTTTTTTTTCTTTTGCAAGCCTCAAAATTGTATCAACAAAATTTTCGCCATTAAAACCAAACAACCACGAAGATCTTATCAAATAAAATTTATCAAGTGTCTGCATCAAATATTTCTCTCCTAATTCTTTTGATTTGCCGTAAACATTGATTGGGTTTGTTTTATCGTTTTCCTTGTAGTTTTTTTTCTTGCCATCAAAAACATAATCTGTGCTTATATTAAGCAATGAAGCATTGTTTTTTTTGCAGGCTTGTGCAATAATCTTAACCGCTTTTCCATTTACGTTAAAAGCATGCTTTTTGTTCTTTTCACAACTATCAACATCTGTGTAAGCTGCTGAATTTATAACAATATCGGGATTTATCTTGCCTATTCTTCCGAAAACTGCATTTTTATTTGTTATGTCAGCTTGGCCTTTGCTGAATGCGTAAACATTATGGTATTTAAAAGTTTTTACCAATGAGGTACCGAGCATTCCATTAGCTCCAAATATAACAATCTTAAATTTTTCCATATTGCTTTTTGTAGTAATCAGAAAATTTCCCTTGCTTTATTTTTTTCCACCACCACTTATTATTTATGTACCATGTGATTGTCTCTTTCAAAGCTTTTTCAAATTTGTATTTTGGTTTAAAACCCAATTTTTTTATCTTGTTGCAGTTGAGAGCATACCTTCTGTCGTGAGATAATCTGTCTTTAACAAATTTTATAAGAGAATATGGCTTTTTTATCTTATCTAAAATCATTTTTGTAATTTCCAGATTGGTTTTTTCATTGCCACTGCAGACATTGTATACATTTCCTATTGAACCTTTATTCATTAGAAAATAAATTGCTTCGCAATTGTCCAAAACATAAATCCAGTCTCTTTTGTTTAAACCATCACCATACAAAGGCAGCTTTTTGTTTTCTAGCGCATTTGTTATAAATAAAGGCATAAATTTCTCTGGATGTTGGTAAGGTCCAAAATTGTTGGAGCTTCTTGCAATTGTGACTGGCAATTTAAAAGTCTTAAAGTAAGAATAAGCAAGCCTATCAGCACCAGCTTTAGAAGCAGAATAAGGATTTGTCGGATTTAAAGTGCTGTCTTCACTAAAATATCCTTTTTCTATGCTGCCATAAACCTCGTCTGTAGATATATGAACGAATTTTTTTACATTATATTTTTTTGCTGAATTCAACAATACAAATGTTCCAAAAACATCAGTCTTTACAAAGTCGCCTGCTTCAATAATGCTCCTGTCAACATGTGTTTCTGCTGCAAAATGCACAACCGCATCAGTATTTTTCATCAATTTCTCAACAACGTTTTTGTTGCATATGTTGTCTTTGACAAATCTGTAGTGCTTATTTTTCTCTATATCCCTTAAGTTGTCTAAGTTTCCTGCATAAGTCAATTTGTCAAGATTCACTACATTAGAATTAGGCTCTTTTTCAAGCAGCAGCCTTATAAAATTAGAGCCAATAAAGCCTGCTCCGCCTGTGATAAGATAATTCATCAATTAGCCACCTGCATTTAATAAATAACTATCTTTCTATTTTTAAATTTTTATACTATTCTGACTCTTGGAATTGGAATTATGTATTTGCCATTCCTTGCCTTGTGGTTATTTGTTTTCTGCATCAGCTCATTGGCGAAATTCCATGCCAGCAAAACAATGTAATCTGGCTTTGCATTTTCCAGATAATTTGGCTTTTTTATTAAAATCCTACTTCCTGGTGCAAGCTTATTTTGTTTTTGAAGAGTATCGTCAACTATAAAGCTAATCAAATTGTTATTTATTCTGCAATAATTAAGAAGTGTGTTGCCTTTGGCGGATGCGCCATAAGCTGCAACTTTCTTATTTTTATTTTTTAGAGTTTTGAGTAAATCCAAAAAATCTTTTTTAATCTTTTTAACATTCTTATTGAAATTTATATAGGCTTTAATGCTGTATAACCCTTTTTTATCCTCAAGCTTTAGAAAATAATCCACACTTTTATCCTCTTTTAATTTGTTCTTTGATGCGTAAATCCTTAATGAGCCGCCATGTATGGGGTATTTTTTTATGCTTATTATGTGGAGACCATTATTTTCATAGAGTTTTTTTAATGGCTTGACTAGGAAATATGATAAATGCTCATGATATATCGTATCAAATTCGTTCTTTGTTAATAGGTCGTAAAGATAAGGAACTTCAACTATAAACAATCCACGCTTGTCAAGCAAAATATTTACCGCATCTAAAAATCCATTTAAGCTGTCAACATGGGCAAACACATTAGTTGCAGTTATTATCTTTGCTTTTCCGTATTTATTTAGAATTTCTCTTGCAGTTTTTGCATTCCAAAACGAGCATATAGTTTTAATGCCACTTGAATTTGCGAGCTTTGCAATATTTTTTGCTGGCTCAACTCCAATTGTTTTGAAGCCTTTTTTTTTGAACTGCTGCAATAAGCAGCCATCGTTGCTTGCAATGTCAACAACTAATTTATTTTTGGTGTTGTCCATCAATCTATAAACCTGTTCTGCCATCTCCCTGCAATGCTGCTGGAAAGTTTTTGATACTGATGAGCTATAGATGTATTTTGAAAAAAGAGTCTTTGGATTCACAACAATGCTTAATTGCGACAGAGAGCAATCTTTGCAATAAAGAACTTCTAGCTGGAACTTTTTTTCTTTTTTATTTTTGTCTTTAAGTTCTATGAAGGAGTTTGCCAATGGGGTTTCTCCCAAATCAAGGTATTTAACTAAATTGCTTGAGCTGCATATTCTGCACTTCTTTATTTTTTTATAGATTTGCATAGCTTTTGGATTTTTATTTGATATTTAATTGTTTCTAAGCATCATTTATTTAAAATCTTTAGAAACCTTTATATAAAGTTTTCAACTAAATTGTTTTTATGATTCAAGGAGTAAAGATAAAAAAGATTGCAACTCATAGTGATAGAAGAGGCTATTTCAGGGAAATTCTTAGAGATGACGACAAGCTTCTAAGCCATTTTGGGCAATCTTCAATTTCATTGACAAAGCCGGGAGTTATAAAAGCATTTCACTGGCATAAGAGTCAAGATGATGTATTTTATGCAATAAGCGGAGATGCTCAAGTTGTTTTGTATGATTTAAGGAGAAATTCAAAGACTTTCAGTCAAATAATGACATTTAAGATGAGTGACAAGGAGCCAAAGCTTGTTTTCATACCAAGAAGAATTGCTCATGGCTACAAGGTTTTGGGAAAAAAACCTTTGATTATGCTTTATTTTATGAGCCGCTCTTACAATCCAAAAAATCCTGATGAAGAAAGAATATCTTTTGATGACAAGAAAATTGGCTTTGATTGGAAAAAATACAAATAGCTTAGAAATCAAATTTATGCGATTTTATTATGCCTGCTTCATTAAGCCTATATTCTAGAACTGCTTTTAAAACATTGAATCCATACTTGATAACTTTAACCCTTGATATTTCATCGCCATAAAAGGTAGGAATGGGCAATTCAGCTATTTTAATGCCTGCTTTCTTGAATTGTATAATTATTTCTGTGTCAAAATGAAAATCATTTGACAACCTGTTATATGGAATTTTTTTAAGTGCATTGCAATTAAAAAGCCTGTAGCCAGAATGATATTCTGACAGGTTCATGCCCAACAAAAAATTCTCTGCAGTTGTTAAGAATTTGTTTCCTAAAAATTTGTACAGTGGCATCCCACCCTTTAAAGGATGGTCAATCATCCTTGAGCCAAAAACAAAATCTGCTTTGTCTTCGATTAAAGGCTTCAACAAATAAGGCAGGCACCTTGGGTCATATTGGTTATCACCGTGAAGCAAAGCCAGGATGTCAAATCCATTTTTGATGGCGTAATTAAAAGCATTCTTTTGATTGCCTCCAAGCCCAAGATTTTTCGGATTTTTGTAAACCTTGAGTTTTTTCAGATTTTTAAGATGCTTGTAGCCAATAGCTGCATAGTAAGTGTTGTCATTGCTTGCATCGTCAAGAATGTAGATTTCTTCAACCATTCTTTGTACTTTTGGAGGAATCAAGTCTATGACTTTGTCTAATGTGTTTACAGCTTCATAAGCCATTATGCATATTGCTAT
>CAZUWB010000005.1:0-16861 GCA_964623945.1 uncultured Methanosarcinales archaeon
TGGTGAAATATATTGCAGAGTGCTTGAAAGTGTTCGTGGCTGTGATGTTTTTATTGTGCAACCAACATCTCCAGATGCAAGCTTGAATTTAATGGAATTGTTAATAATGGTTGATGCATTAAAGAGATCTTCTCCAGACAAGATAACAGCAGTTATTCCTTATTATGGGTATTGCAGGCAAGACAAAAAAAGCAAGCCTCGCGAACCAATCACAGCCAAGTTAGTTGCAAATATGATTACAATTGCTGGAGTTGACAGAGTTATAATGTTTGATTTGCATGTTGCGCAAGTTCAAGGATTTTTTGACATTCCAAGTGACAACCTTGATTTGATTCCAGTATTTGCAGATTATATTGCAAGCAAAAAGTTAAAAGATATCGTTATTGTAAGCCCAGATGCAGGAGGAGCTGCAAGAGCAAGGTCATTTGGAAAAGTGTTGAATGCTCCGATTGCTATAGTAGACAAAAGAAGGCCTGAGTCAAATGTTGCTGAAGTCTACAATATCATAGGGGATGTAAAAGGAAAAATAGCAATTTTAGTTGATGACATAATTGATACAGCAGGCTCAATAACAGAAGGAGCAAATATTTTGATGAAATTTGGCGCCAAGGAAGTTTATGCACTGGCAACCCATGGAGTTTTGTCAAATCCCGCAATCGATAGAATAAAAAAATCAAGACTTAAGGAAGTAGTTGTAACAAACACAATAGAAATCCCGAAAGAAAAGCTCATAGGCAAGCTAAAAGTCATATCAATAGCGCCTTTATTGGCAGAAACAATAAAAAGGACCCATGAAGGGCTGCCAATGGGAATTGTATACGAAGAAATGTACAAAAAGCTGGAGAAAAAACTGAAGTAGAATGGAAGTTTACTCACTATCATTCGTAACTTCCGCATTTTTATAAAAAATGGCAGAAGAAAAAGAAAAAAAAGCGCAGGAATTATATATGGAATTCCAAATGCTTGAGCAGCATATAAAGCAATTGCAAGGACAATTGGAAGTTATAACAAATCAGCTAATAGAGCTTAATACAACAAGAAATAGCTTAGAAGAATTTAATAAAATAAATATGGATAAAGAAGTATTTGTACCATTAAGCTCTGGAATTTTTGCCAAAGCTAAAATTAAGGACACTTCAGAGTTGATTGTAAATGTCGGAGCTAATGTTGTTGTGAAAAAAGACATTGATTCCACAAAAAAGCTTATTCAAAATCAGATTGAGGAGATTAAAAAAATACAAAAGCAAATGATAGATAACCTGGAAAAAATGACGAATCACGCTGAGCAGCTTGAAATGCAGTTGCAGAGCCTGATTTCAGAAGGACAAAATTCTTGATTATTATTTTTTAAAAATTAAATAATAAAACTAATAAAATGTTCAAATTTTTAAAGGAAAAGCTGAAAAGCGCAATATCAAAGATTTCTGAAGGCGTAGAGAAAGAAGGTGCAATAGAAGAAAAACCTTTGGAAGAGATTGAGAAAGAAGAGTCGAATGCGAGTGAGCTAACTCGCTCACAAGTCACAGGTTTTTTTGCTAAAATCAAAGAAAAATTTGTTGGAAAGGAAGAAGAAAAACCACCTATTAAGGAGCAAAAGATAGAAGTTGAGGAAAAAGTAGAATTTAAAAAAGAAGAGCCTAAGATTAAACACAAAAAAATAGAACACATCAAAAAAGAAGAGCATTTGCCGACAAAAAAACCTGAAGAAAAAATAAAACCTAAGCATGAAGTTAAAGAGCATCCAAAAGCAGAGCATAAAGTCGAACTCAAAGAAGAAAAAATAAAAAAGATTGAAGAGAAAGAAAAAATAGTTGAAGAGGAGCCAGAAAAAAAAGGATTTTTTAGTGCAATAAAAGAAAAGATAATAACTACAAAAATAAACGAAGAACAATTTGATAAATTATTCTGGGACTTAGAGTTGGCATTGATGGAAAACAATGTTGCTGTTGAGGTTATTGAAAAAATAAAAAATGATTTAAAAGAAGAGCTAGTTGAAAAGCCAATTAAAAGAACTAAAATCGAGGAAACAATTCAGTATACATTAAAAGACTCTATTCAGGACTTATTTGAAGTTAATAACATCAATTTGCTGGAAGAAATAAAAAATAAGAAAGAAAAACCTTATGTTATTGCTTTTTTTGGCATAAATGGAAGCGGAAAAACAACAAGCATTGCAAAGCTTGCTCATATGCTGAAAGAGAAAAAAATATCATGCGTTTTAGCTGCTTCTGACACATTCAGGGCAGCTTCAATAGAGCAGTTGCAGCAGCATGCAGATAAGATAGGAATTAAAATAATTAAGCACGATTATGGAAGCGACCCAGCTGCAGTTGCATTTGACGCTATAAAACATGCAAAAGCCAAAAATATAGATGTGGTTTTGATTGATACAGCTGGCAGGATGCACAGCAATACAAACCTCATTGACGAGCTTAAAAAAATCACTAGAGTAACTAAACCAGACCTTAAAATCTTTGTAGGCGAATCAATTGCTGGGAACGATTGTGTGGAGCAGGCAAAAACATTCAATGAAGCAGTTGGAATTGACGGCATTATTTTAGCCAAGGCGGATATCGATGAGAAAGGTGGTGCAGCTGTTTCAGTTAGCTATATAACAAAAAAACCAATTTTGTTTTTGGGTGTAGGCCAAAAATATAATGATTTGCAAGCCTTTGATTCTGAAGTTATAGTTAAGAATTTAGGATTGATTTAATAAAACTCAATATTTCCTTCATAATAAATTCCTTTGTGCAACTTCACAGGACGCCATTCATCAACAACTAAGCCCGCGTTTAGCCATTCTGCAAATTCTTCAGGATTTCCAATTGTTGCGCTTAATGCAATTATTTGAGCATTTTTTAATAATTGCTTGAGAATTGTCAATAAGATTTCCAAAGTTGGACCCCTTTCTGGGTCGTTAAGAAGATGAATTTCGTCAACAACAACAGTTGCAATATTTGTGAGCCAACTGGCATGGTGCCTTATTAAAGAGTCAAATTTTTCAGATGTTGTAACAATCAAATCATAATCCACAAGAAAAGGATCAGCAGAATCAATGTCGCCTATAGACAAAGCTATCTTTGCAATTTTATCGTATTTCCTTTTAAAATCCTTATATTTTTCAGACGCCAAAGCCTTTAGTGGCACTATGTAAACAGTTTTTCCCCTGCCTTCAATGATTGATTTCAAGGCTGCAAGCTCTGCTATCAAAGTTTTACCAGAAGCCGTAGGAGTGCAAACTAACAGATTTTTTCCTTCTAGAAGTCCATTTTTAATTGATTTCTCCTGCGCTGGTCTTAACTTTGTTATCTCTTTTTCAAGAATCTCGTACAATTCTTTCGGTATTTCGCTTTTTATCGACTTGAGTTCCATAGCCCAAAATATCCCATCATAGTTTTTAAATGTTTTGAGAACTTTATAGTTACTTTTATTTATCTTCTTATGCTTTTTTAACTCTTGAAGTATACTGTCTATATTCTGGTGTCATTAAATTTCCATCTTCGGCATACACTTCTCCACGTTTTAATTGCTCTCTAGCTCTAGCTTGAATATCGTTAAGTGTTACATAGCCATAATGATCTTTTATTTGTTTATAGTATAAGCTATCAATAAAATCACGGAATTGTTTGCGGCTGAATGGCATTTCATATGTGTAAATATGTTTGTCATTAGTAAATCGAGTGGGTGATTCACTGTTCTCTGGCGTTACAAAAGTCAAACTCGCTTCTGTAAAAAAATCTAGAGAGTCCTTTTTACTTTTGTTAAAACCTTTATATGTCGATTCAAAAGATAATCTATCTCCTGTAAGAGTGTACTCAAACAAAATCACAATTTTTTCAACATCCCCGAATCCTTCAATTAATAACCCATCAGGTACGTATTTATCTATTAACGAATCTAATCCAAGAATTTTTTTGATTCTAGGTTTTGTTGGGTAAAGTCTACTATAAAATTCAAGAGTCCTTTCTGGCGACAGTAAAACACCATATGGAAACTGCCTTTCTGCAAGATAGGTATACACTATTTCCTGAAATAATTTGCCAGCAAACCTCCTTCGAAACTCTTTAAGTTCTTGGTCCGTATGTGGCAAAAGATGGTACTCTAAAGCTTTACCGTACAGTTTTTTGAAAGCTTCACGCTTTTTAAAATCCCTAAATAAATCTTTCCTACTTGCTGCTGATTCGAACTTCAATGGTTTGCCAGCCAATTCTTCAGTCTGCTCTGCTACAAGATGATGTAATACTTTTGATAATTCCGTACGTAGCTCGATAACTTGTTTGTTTTCTTCCATGGAGTTTGAATATAGAAATACGTTACATTTTATAAATATTCTCTCATTTAAGATAAAATTTTTATATACTCAATGAAAATAGTCCAAAAAATGAAAGTATCCACTCATTTTTTTTATTCTTTAATTTTAGCTGCAATTTTATATCTAATTTTTAACTGGAAAGCTGTTTTTATATTGATAGGTGGTGTTTTAATAGATATAGATCATTATTTATGGTATATCTTTAAATATAATAAATTTAATTTTTTTGATTGTTATAATTATTATTTGGAAAGAATGGATAAAGAAAAAATTATGGAAAACATAGGTGTACTATTAGTTTTTCATACAGTCGAATTCTTATTATTGATAATATTCTTTTCTTTTTACAATAATCTAGCACTTATATTTACCATTGGTGTAATATCACATTACTTATTAGACTTAATTTTTTTATATACAATCCCAAAACGCATTATAGCTAACCATTCAATTATATGGTGGATACTAAAAAACAAAATCCAAAGGTTTAAATAATTCTGTTTAGAGTTTATTTTTAACATGGGAATAATAAGGAAAGATTACATTCTAGACAGATGGATTTACTATGCTAGTTCTAGAAAGAAAAGACCGCACGAGTTCAAAAGCATTGAATTGAAGAATGTAACTAAAGTATGCCTATTCTGTCCTTCAAACGAGCATCTTACTCCAAAGGAAATTGGCAGAGTTGAATACAAAGGAGATTGGAAAATAAGGTGGTTTTTGAACAAATTCCCAGCTGTTGAACAGAAAGGAAATGCAAATATTAAATCAAAAAAGTTTTTCTCAGAAGGCAATTCTTACGGTGTTCACGAGATAATTGCTGAAACTAATCATCATAAGTCACAGCTTTCAGATTTGCCTGTGCAACATATCAGAGAATTATTTGAAGTATACAAGCTAAGGATTAAAGAATTAAGCAAATTAAAAGGTATAAAGTATGTTGAAATATTCAAAAACCATGGTAAAGATGCAGGAACCTCATTACATCATAGCCACACCCAGGTTATAGCATTAAGTCAAATGCCAACTGCAATATTAGAAAAAATAACGGTAGTTAAAAAATATAAGAAGTGCCCATACTGTGAAATAATAAAATATGAAGCCAAATCCAAAAGGAAGATTTTTGAAACAAAAAATGTAATAGCATTTGCACCATTTGCCTCTCGCTTTAATTATGAAGCATGGATTTTTGTGAAACAGCATAAAAAAAATATGGAAGAGCTTGAAGAAGAGGAATATCGAGATATTGCACTTGCATTGAAAAAAATATTAATTAAATTAAAAAAAATAAATGCTTCTTACAATTTTTTTATCCATTATTCTCCACAAAAAGAAGATCTGCATTTTCATATAGAGATAACGCCAAGGATAGCGACATGGGGTGGTTTTGAGCTATCAACAGATTTCATAATAAATTCTGTTTTGCCTGAAGATGCTGCAAGTTTTTATAGACGATAAATTGAAAATTTCACTTCTTCGCTTTTCCCTGAGCTACAACTTCCTTAATCCTTCTTTCAATTTCCTCGGGATTTCCAAGAAAATAATGCTTAATTGGCTTAAGATTTTCGTCAAGCTCATAAACAAGTGGCACCCCTGTTGGTATGTTGAATTCAACAATGTCTTTATCTGGAATATTGTCAATGTGCTTGACTAAGGCGCGCAAGCTATTTCCGCTTGCTGACACAAGAACTTTCTTTCCTTGCTTCAATGCAGGAGCAATCTTTTCTTTCCAGTAAGGCACTACTCTCGCAACAGTATCTTTCAATGATTCTGTCAAAGGCAAATATTTCTTATTCAAACTTTTATAAAGAGGATCATTTCCAGGCCATCTTTTGTCTGTTTTCTCTAATGCCACCGGCCTTATGTCATAACTCCTTCGCCATTTAAGGACTTGCTCTTCACCATATTTTGCAGCCATCTCAGCCTTGTTTAAGCCTTGCAAAGCCCCATAATGCCTTTCATTAAGGCGCCAGCTCTTCTCAACTTTGGCATTATTCAATCCCATCTCCTTGAGCACAACATCTGTTGTGTGAGTTGCACGCTTTAAAACAGAAGTGAATATAACATCAAAAGTAAATCCATTCTCTTTGAGAATTTTTCCAGATTCTTCTGCTTCTCCAATCCCTTGCTTAGTCAAAGGCACATCAGTCCAACCTGTAAATCTGTTTTCCTTGTTCCAAGTGCTTTGGCCATGCCTTAACAGAACAAGCTTAATCATTTTTACAATCCTGCAAATTTTGCCTTATTACCGAGCTTTTCTTCAATTTCTAAAAGCCTGTTATATTTTGCAGTTCTCTCGCTTCTTGCAGGCGCTCCAAACTTGCTTTGGTTTGCACCAATTCCAATACATAAGTCAGCGATAAATCTGTCTTCTGTTTCTCCGCTTCTATGGCTCACAACAACATTCCATTTATTATCAAATGAGATTTTTGCTGCATCAAGTGCTTCTGTTGCTGTTCCAATCTGATTCACTTTCAGCAGCAAGGCATTGCAGGATTTATGATTTAGCGCCCTTTTTATCCTTCCAATGTTTGTAACCAACAAATCATCTCCAACAATCTGCACTTTTTTTCCGATTTCCTTATTCAGCATTGACCACCCTTCCCAATCATCCTGAGCCATTCCATCTTCAATTGAAACAATTGGATATTTTCTTATTAAATTTTTATAAAAATCTATTAATTGCTCTTTGCTGTATTTTTTATTTGAAATTGCATATCTTCCATTTTTCTCGTCGTAGAATTCAGATGCAGCGCAATCCAAAGCCAATTTTATCTTTTTATTATAACCACATCTATCTATTGCTTTTAACAAAAGCTCTAACCTTTCTTCAACAGCACCAATTGGAGGAGCAAAACCTCCTTCATCCCCAAGAAGTGTAGCTTCAGCTCCATATTTTTCCTTTAAAATATTTTTTAAGGTATGATAAGTTTCAACCCCTGCTCTCAAAGCATCACTAAAATTTTTGAATCCAACAGGCATTATCATATGCTCCTGTATGTCGTTATCTATACCAACATGCTTGCCGCTATTAATAACATTCATTTGCGGTATTGGCAATACTAACTTTTTAGAGCCTGATAATTGTTTAATGTATTCATAAAGTTCTTTTTTAGAGCATATTGCACCTGCTTTGCAAACTGCCATAGAAACTCCAAGAATTGCATTAGCGCCAAGTTTTGATTTATTTTCAGTACCATCAAGCTCGACTAAAAAATTATCTATTTCTCTTTGCTTTCTGCAGTCCTTGCCAATCAATTTTTTTGCTATAATATTATTGACATTTTTTACAGCCTTTAGAACCCCTTTTCCTTGATATCTTTTTTTGTCATTATCCCTTAATTCCAATGCCTCATGAATGCCAGTTGATGCGCCGCTTGGCACAATTGATCTTGCAATACAAGAATTTGTGAACAAATTAACTTCTATGGTCGGATTTCCTCTTGAATCAAGAACTTCCCTTGCTTTAATTTTTTTTATTCTAAAATCCAAAGTTACACCTCTTGACTATAAGAATTAAAAGATACTGTATTTAAATATTTTGTATAACTTATCCAATATAATCCAAACCTTTGCCAAGCTGTTTCTGCATTTTCTTTAATGCAATCTGCTTTGTAACTTCGCTTAATTGCTCTGTCTTTTTCATTATCTCATTTTCTATGTCCTTGATTTCTTTATCAAGCTTATTGACATCTATTTTTAAGCTCAATTTGTCATTAAGGATTTTTAATATTTCTTTTGCGCCCTTAATGCCAAGGTACATTGGATGCCCATATGTTTCAGCCAAAAAAGTGATTGCTTCTATGTTTCTTCTTGAGGCCAGTCCGAGCAATAAGCCAGATACCCCTACAATAGGCCCGACTACCCCATAAAGGTTGTTGCTGACCAAATTATGTTTATACTTTTCTATGATTTTTTTTGTGTTTCCAGTGCAATAAACCCTTGGTTTTTTTGGAATATCAGCAAGACCTATGCCACCTAATGTAATAACTTCCTTTGCATTAAATTTCTGCGCTATATCTAAAATCTTTTCAGAAAATTCGTAAGAGCTTATCTCGTCAATAGGCTGCACATCTCCACCAAGCAATAAAAGATCCCTTTTTCCGCTAAGCTGCTTGTAAAACACTTCAACAATTGGCAGCTCAACAAGGTTGTCCTCATTAACAAAAACCGAATGCGGAAAAGTGTGTGATGTTATTTCATACAATTTTGTAGCTTTAATCTCGTCTATAAGAAAATCAACAGCAATTTTTCCAACATTTCCTATGCCCGGCAATCCTTCTATAAAAACAGGCTTATTTAATTTCGGGTTTTTTCCGAACTGTATAATTTTCCAACGATTGTTTCTCATAGAAAACCTTTATTCAGATATTCTTCGATTTTCGCCTTTCTTCTGTAAGATAAGAATTTGTCGTCTGGGCTATATTTTAAAGGGCTTGAGAGTAACGCCTTATTGCCGCAAATGCACATTTCCTTCATTGTGTACCTATTGCAATTATTGCACTTAAAAATGTGCTTCATTATGACGATACCCTGTTGAATTCTGCTTTTCCGTCATGTTTTGTTACAAATTGTATTGCGCTTTCTGTAGCATTTTTCATAAGTTTCTCCGCTCCTTTGTAATCAGCAGCTTTTATCATAAATCTGTACATTCCAGAGCCAAGATAATTTATATCTATTTTTCCTTTAGCAGCATCATCAGCTTTTTTTAGCGATTCTTTTATTATATCTATACCATTAGGAGCATAAGTTGTTATTTTAAGGTTTCCAACTATTTCAACTTCTGTTGCTTTTATTCTTTGCTTTATTGTTTCATCGATGAATTTTAAGTGTTTTTTGTCAATGTCCAGGCTATCCAAAATTTTTTCATCTTGAGCAGCTGCTTCGAAAAACTTATGAAGGGAAGAGTAATTTTTCGCTATTTTTTCTGAAATTTCTTTGTACAACTGCTCTGTTTTTATGCCAATTTTTTTAGCTGCAATCTCTATTATCTTTTCTGCATTCTGCTCTTTTTTGATATCATCAATTTTTCTTCTTTTTTCCGACTCATTAACCCTTCTCAAAGACAGATCAATGTAACCCTTTTCTTCATTTATCCTTAGAACCTTGCAGACAATCTTTTTGCCTTCCTTTACGAAATCTCTAATGTTCCTTATTCTTCCTGGAGAAACCTCAGAAATATGAATCATCCCACTTTTGCCATATTCGTCTATATCAACAAACACAGAATGATATTGCACACTTGTGACTGTGCAAAGAACTAAATCACTTTCTTCCGGAAAACCTTGTTTTTTAAAGAGCATTTTAAGAATTTATTCTAAGACTTCCAAGATTCTGGATTTCACCCTGCTTTTGCCTCCTGTAGGCTCTGCAAGTATTTTGCCGCAAACTAAGCATTCAACCTTTGTTGCAGTTTTGCCAAAAGTTATCTGCTCGTTTTTGCATTTAGGGCATCTAATCTTGATGAATTTGCTGGTTGATTCTTTTATTTTTGCCATTTTTACCCTCGTTAATTAATTTTAGTAATTTTAGTCTCTTTATATACCTTTCTCTTTGCAGAATAACAAAGATTAAATATGATTTAGTAAAAATTGCATGTATGTTGAAAGAAAAAAGTAAACTATCGTATATTTTTTTCTTTATTTTTGTAGCTGTATTTATTCTTATTGCAATAAAAGGCCTTAAAGTATCGCAGCCTGGAGATGAGAATACGTATTATTACATGGGAAAGCTAATATCTGAGGGAAAAGTTCCTTATAAAGATTTTTTCTTCGCGCATCCACCATTGCATATATATTTAGTAGCATTAATTTACAAGATATTTGGATTTAATGTAGTTATTTTAAAATTAATCCCATTAATTTCAACCTTAATATCTGCATTTTTCATATTTAAAATAACAAAAGAGCAATTTGGAGAGGCTGAGGCAATCATATCATCTTTATTATTTCTGTTTAGCTATAGCATAATGTTCAATTCTGTTTTTTCATTTGGAATAGATATTGCAACCATGTTTTTGATTATCGGAATTTACTTATTATGGAGCAAAAAAAAGCATTTCTTAGCCGGAATATTTTTTGGCCTTGCTGGAATAACAAGATTATTGACCTTAGTGCCAATATTATTCATACTTACCATCATATTATTTTCTGATAAGAAAAAATCTTTGAAACTATCGTCGGGATTTCTTATTGTATTTTTTCTAGTTAACGGAATTTTTGCTTTATTATATGGAAGCGACTATTTTAACCCGGTTTATAAATTCCATTTGCTAAAAAGTTTTGGCAGCAAAGAAAATTATCATGAATATGTAGATACTCTAAAGTTAAACTGGATTTTATTTTCATCTGCATTTTTGTTTATTTTTGTAAAAGAAAAGAAAAAAGTTCAAAATTTTGCCATCATATCAATAGCTTACATAATATTTTTAGCAACGCTAAAAAATATTTTTGGATTTTATTTCATTATTGTGTTTCCATTACTTGCTATTATTGGTGGTCATACTATTGTGAATCTAATAAAAAATTATCTTAGTGGTAAATGGAAAATTTTTATTTTGATATTATTACTATCAATTTTTGCTTGGGATTTAGTATCAAATGTAATGTTTTTGGATAAAATAGCATTCACAGGCTTTGAAAGAGGCAAGGACATAATTGATTTAATCAATTCAGCTTCAAATAAAGAAACTTTGTTGTTTGGCGATAATTCTGTTGTTCCATTATTGGCATTATTAACCAACAAAAAAATAGCATTGGATTTTGTAGACACAAATAATCAAGTTTTTATTTCTGGATTGAAAAATTTAGACGAAGTTTTAACTGATTTGAAAGGCAAGGATATTTTGTTTGTAATCAGAAGTACTCAAGGGCTTTCTGACTTTAGTGCTGTGAAACAATTCTTGAATACAAATTGCGATTTTTTGAGTCAATTTCACGATAAAATAGAAGGAGGCTATATAATTTATAGTTGCAAATAATTACTTAAACTCTATTTTCTTTGCTCGAAATCCTTGCCTTTGAACATGTATTTTCTTGCAGACTTTGCATTCGTATCTTAAGTCAGTTTTTTTTGTGGATTTTTTGCCTGTCATTTTGAATTTGCTTATTGCAGGCTTTGAATAACGCCCAAGATTGCCTAAGCCTCGAGCTTGCCCTCTTCTTCGCGCTCTTATCTTTGAGCCATATGTGAGGCTGCTAGGATTCTTTTTCTTTGTAAGAGAAACAATATGCTCTGTGTGTTTCTTGCAATAAGGGCAATATCTCTTGATATTTTTTGGAAGTTTCATTAAAAAAAGAATTCTATAGCAATTTAAAAAGCTTTCTAAACATTAATTTAGACGACAAACAGTAGAAATTACTCTTCATTAATTTCTTCAACCCTTCCTTTATTCATTAATACATCTGCAATCTCAGCAGGCAAATTTGCAATGTCTTCTTCTTCAAAAGGCCCGTACTCTTCAAGCTCAGGCCCCACAAATTTTGGAACATGACCCAAAAACCTTACAAGTTTTGTAGATTTTTTTAATTCCAAAGCTGTCGCGAATTCACCTTTTGGTTTTTTATTTTCAATAGGTTGCATGAAAGGAATTTTTTCATTAAGGACGCTGTACATTATCGCTTCCCTATAGTTGTCAAGAAGGTCTGTAATTGCATCAAAAAATACCTTCTCTTCCCTTAGCAATGAAGTAGTGTCTATAAGGTTAGATTTTGTCCTGCTTTTGTCTATAGCAAGGCTTATTATTTTTTTCTCCCTTCTTTCATATAGCTCCTTCAATATCTTGTATATGTTCTCAAGCTGTCTTTCTGTTTTTTTCCTTTCCTCGACGGCAAATGGCGACTCGCTTTTCGCTTCCAGTATCTTTTTTTTGTCCTTTATGTAGTTAATAGTGTCAGTAAAGAACGTAGACTCTAATCTCTGTAAATCAGGCCTTTCTTTTTCCCTCTTTAGAAGCTCAAACAGAGTTTCATAAGTAATAACAACTTCTTGTGCTATTTCCATCCCCAAAAGAGAAGAATACAACTGACTATTTAAATAATTTGTCAAAAATCAAAAACAAAAACAATTATATCGATACCTTTTTAAAAGTATATTCTATGCTATATAATTATGGCAGAACTTGTGTTTAAGGATTTAAGCTTTGAGAAAGAAAAAGATAAAGTTAAGGTAAATTTCCTAAAAATATTTTATAGTTACTTGGAAGAGGACAAGCTTAGGAAAATAGCGCCTTTTGATGTAAATAAGCACTCAATTTTCTTTAAGGATGTTTCTGAGCATAGTGCAAGGAAAAAATTTGAGTTTTTGCTGTTTAATTCATTTAAGAACTTAAAAAATAAGCTTAATAAAAAAACAACTGTCTACATTCATCAGTCTTCTGGCATTCCGCTAATCGGAACGAATTACTTTGGCTTGATTGATAGGGGAACAAACATTATTGAAGTCAAGCCAATAACAAGCTGCAACATAAGCTGTATTTTTTGCTCTGTTGATGAAGGTCCATATTCAAGAAGAAAGGTTGATTTTGTCGTCGAAAAAGATTACTTAGTTCAGGAATTTAAGAAAATTGTTGAGTTTAAAGGCAGCAAAAACATTGATGCGCACATAAACGCTCAAGGTGAGCCAACTTTATATGCAGATATGGTTGAATTAGTAAGGGATATTATGTCAATCAATGGTGTGAAAAGAAGCTCAATTGACACTAATGGTACTTTATTAAGCAAGCAGCTTGTGGATGAGTTTGCAGATGCTGGCTTGACAAGAATCAACTTGTCTCTTAATGCTTTATACCCTGAAAAGGCGCAGAAATTAGCAGGCTACCCATATAACTTGAACAAAGTTATTGATATTGCAAGGTACATTCCAACAAAAATGGATTTAATTATTGCACCTGTTTGGATGCCTGGCTTTAATGACGAAGAACTGCCTAAATTAGCTAAATTCGCTGAGGAAATAGGGGCTGGTAAGAGCTGTCCAAGTATAGGGGTGCAAAACTTGCTTAACTACAGATTTGGCAGAAATCCTGTGGAAAGCGTGCCTTTGGAAGAGTTCTATAGAAAGATGAGAGATCTTGAGCAGAAGCATGACATTAAGCTTATTTTTGATAAAGAGGATTTTGAAGTTGAAGACCTGCCAGAGCTTCCAAAACCATTCAAGAAAGGGCAGGTTGTAGATGCAGAAATAGTCTTGCCAGGCAGAATTGGCAATGAGAAGCTTGCGGTAGCTAATAATAGGTTAATTTCTATTCCAAACTGCTATGAAGAAGAGGGCACAAAAGTAAAGCTTAGGATTAAAAGAACAAAGCATAACATCTTCCTGGGAGAATTGTTGAATTAAAAAGATTTATATACAAGTTCTTATTTTTCTTACTTTTAAGAAAGGTGATTTTCATGACAATTCCAAAGAAATTTTTGATTGAATTAAAAACATTAAAAATAACATCAAAAGGGCAGATAGCAATACCTAAAGACGTAAGAAAAATTGAGGGTTTTAAAGAAGGTTCAAAAATAGCTTTGCTTGCTTTTGATGACCATATAGAGATTAGGCCATTGGATTACATTAAAAATGTTGATTCAACAAAGATAGGGATATTAAACTATGTCATGAGTGAAAGTTCTCTTGCCAAAGATTGGCTTACAAAAGAAGAGGATGAGGCATGAAAAACTTGTAAAAGGCGATGTAGTTGTTCTGCCTTTTCCTTACTCTGATTTAAGCTCTGCAAAGAAGCGACCTGCACTGATTCTACAGATATTGGAAGGCGAAGATATAATATTATGCCAGATAACAAGCAAGCAACGATATGATAAATATAGTATTGATCTTAAAGCTGCTGACTTTAAGCAAGGAAAACTTAATTTGGATAGTACATAAGGCCAAATAGGATTTTTACTGCTGACCGTTCCATTATCTTGTATAAAATTGGTTTAATAAACAAAAAGAAGATTGATGAAGTTATTGAAAGTGTTATAAAAATATTAAATCAATAATTACAACTATGCATCAATTATTTAGAATAAAAATTTTAAAAAGATAGAATATAATAAAAGAAAGAAAAATTAAGGGTTTAAACCCTTAAACTGTTGTTGTAGCTGCTGGTGCAGCTACTGTCAATTGGTTGTTGACTTTTCTAACTTCGACTTTTGTGCCTTTTAATTGGCCTTTATAGTCTTTGTAGTTAGCAACAACTGCTGCTGCATTTCTTGTGTCTACAGCTGAGTAACCTGCTACTAGCATTGCTACATTGCCATTAGCATGCTCCCATACTTGGATTAAACCAACTCCTGGCTCAAATCCTTCAGTACAGTCAACTGGATTGCCCATTATTGCTGCAGATCCTGCATTTGCACATGGCCCACCTACAAAAATTGAGTTCTGACCTCTTGGGTCTGCCACTTCTGAGGCTAGCTTTGCAGCTCCTACTTCAATTCTTTGAACCATCACAGCATCTGTTGATGTTGCTTCTGTTTCAGTCAACTGAGTTCCTTGGGTTGTAATGTAAACCAAGGGGTACCTCTGGCTTTCTGGGTACTCAATGTCTAATGTTGCTGGCTCACTTGACGGTGTTTCTCTTGTTATGAATGCACCATAGCTTGTATAGCCATAAGCAATGTTTGTTTCCCCATCTGGTGTTCTGGTAGTTAACTTTTGTGCCCTCTGACCTGCTGTGAATCCAGTTAACTCTGCATTGGAAACCTTAGTGTTAGAGTCACCAGTTATGTTAACAACATAATCTTCCGGCCTTAGGTTTTCCACAGAGTCTTTTGCATTTCCATCCCATAAGGCATCTGGAGTTTTTATAGTCATTACTATACCTACTGCTCCGATTGGCTCACCTGCACTCATGTTAATCAAACCAATCTCTGCACCATATCTGGTGGTTATATTTATGAAGGTGTCATTTTCAGATCCAGTAACTGCACCGCTTGCGTCCAAATCGACTTTGATGTCAAAGTCATTACTGGTTATTGCACCGCCGGCGGTGGATGAATTGTATACCCTGAAATCAGCACCACCAATTTTTAAGGTAGCAAGTTGGTTTTCTCCGCCTGTAGAGCCAGCTGAATAAGTCTGTTCTATTGCTTTTCCACTTCCTATGTCCTTAAATTTCAATACTGGGTTGTCGTTTGTTATTTTATCTGCGCCTTTGTACTGCAAAACATAGGTTTTTCTTTCTCCTCTCTTTCTTGAAGCATCTGTCACAACAAAGTAGTCATCTTTTGTGATTGTTCTATTTTCTACGTTGACAAAGTCTTTACCGCTATCACCAAACAAGATTTTACTTGCTGCTGGGACTTTTGCAATTGGTACATCTACCTTATTACCATCTCCATCAACAAACTCAAGGTTGTATTGGCTTGAACCGCTTGTCTTAAGCTTTATCTTCTCTGTGTTTACTTTCTTCAAGCCTTTGTATTCAATGTCCCAGTTTTGTGTGAACAACACTTCTGGCTCTGCGCTTGAGCCACCTTCTTCTTTGATAGCATCGCTAAGCTTTTTGCCTGCTGCTACAAAATAATTGTCATCCGCAGTCATGTTAACGTGTATTCTTGTAATTTTAAAGGTCGAGTTTGTATCTGAACCCTCAATAATTACATCTGCATCGTCAATTGTGTTGTCATCTACCTTTAGGTCATTAGATGATGCTACATCTGTAATCAAAGTGTCTTTTAATTCAAGCTTGTTTGCACCAATAAAGAATGTTGCGCTATGGATACCGCCTGCATAGTCTTGGTACAAAACATCTGTTACTCCAACAGTCGTACCATCTGCTAGCTTGTCAGTGTCTCCATCTTTCATCTTTCTTGACGTCTGTCCATTTATAACAAACTGTGCTTCGTCTGCATCAACGAAGTTTAAAGTTACTTCATAGTCCTTACCAGCAATTGTATAGGTTTTTGTTTGCTTCTCTAGCAAGGTGTCTTTGTTTGCTCCACCCATCAAAGTTAGTATTACATTATTACCAACAGTTGTAGTTCTTTTTGCTGTCACTATGGTGTATTTCCTTCCAAATAATGTCACATCAACATCTTGGAAATCTGTTAAGAACAAACCAGTTGATGATGATGAACCTGCTGAGTCATCAACATCACTTTCTAGTGCCGTTGTGAATTCTATCAAGTATCTTCCAATCTCTTTTCCAGATTTGAAGTACAAAAAATCTGCTGTAGAGTCCTCATCGTTTTCAGTATAAATCACATAACCAGTGTCCAAGGCAGTTTCAGCCCCTGGTCCTAATAGGTAAAAGTACTGATTATATGGAGATGTGACTTTGTTATTTGTCACTGATCCAGATGCCAATGCCTTTAGGTTGCTTTTGTCTATGTATGTTGTAACGTTTCTTATGGTTTCAATGTTGTCATATGAAGAGTCGTCTTGGCTTAATTCTAAATGGTTTGATGTTGAAACTTGCCAAGCATCACCTTCAATAGATACATCTCCTGCTGCTGCTGTTGCAACTTTCTTTGTTGCTGCGAACTGCAAACTTGCAATTATATCAGAAATTCCGATAACATCTTCTGCAGCTGCTTTGTCGCCTACGACTAGAACTCCGCT
>CAZUWB010000006.1:0-15852 GCA_964623945.1 uncultured Methanosarcinales archaeon
TTGGAATGCCTGCATTGCTTATTCTTATGCTTTCAGTTGCAAGCTATTTTGGACACTTATGAAGACCCTGTTGAAGGTGGTAAATTAAGAGAAGCAATAAGGACTAGAATAACTAACGAGTATAGAAATGCAGCAGAGACATATTCCAATGAGAGGGGTGTTGGAAGAGGATTAACAGTACCTCATGGTGAAGGAACTAACTATGGTGTAATAGTAGCCAAAGAAACAAATCCAGCATTTGTTGGAATATTCAAACGTGCAAAAACACCTGAACAGTTGCAAAGAGGATTAGGTTTAGTAGTGCCTAGGTTATTAGCAAACACCAGAGAAGCGTATGAAATAACTGGAAAAGTTCCAGCTGACATAGTAAAATCAGCCGAGCACTATGCAAAGACGTACACAAACTAAATAATTTATTTCTTTTTTCTTTTTAATTTTATTTTTATCAATCTTACAGGTAACTCTATAAAATAAAATGCCGCATAAAATTTTAAGTTCACATTATGTTGGAGATTCTTCTAGTACTGTTAAGACTGTAATTAAACCTGAAGAGCATAAATCAAACAAACTTGATGAGCCTGGGAGTGGTAGACCCAATGTTGTTTCTTATCCTTACGGATCTTATAAGCCAGATTTTATTCAAATTGATAACAAAGTTTATGCTGTAACTAGAACTTCTGGTAAAGTTAGAGGATATTTAACCTTGCTTGATGACTACAATAAAAATGGTTACTTCTCTCAGCAAGACGACTATGAAATTGAAGGAATGAAAAAATCAGGAGAAAATCCTCCATATAAACATAATTTAATTCCAAGAATATCAGATATAGCGAATGTGCGTGGTATTGCTTACATAGTAGGCCCTAGCTCTCGTTTAAACTTTCCTCATCCAAGAGACACAAAAGTTCCATTATATACCTCCCCAACAGAAGTGATGGCAGTTGATAATAATCAGGTTGGTCTTTATGGGTCTAGGATTTTAACAAATGTTGAACAACCAGTTAGAAGCTTAAACCCAGGCGGAAAATATAATTTCGAGGGAAAATCATGGTTTGACTTTCTTGGAGAGAATGGACGGATTTTTGACGAGAAAAAAACTGCTGGAATAAAAGGATTTGGAATCATAAATGATGTAAGAGGTGAAGGTTTTGATTGGGGATATTTCTCAGATTTAGGCTATTTATTTGCAGAAGGAGATGTTCATAAAAGGATTGCAAAACGCATGTCATGGTTTGGACTAACAAGCTTAGATGAAATCGAAGCAACAAAGCGCGCTGATATTTTGCATGAAGGTGGACATATTGTCGGTATCGGAGGTGACAGACGCGAAGAAAGGCTGCAAGGTTTGTACAGGGCAGCATTCTACGATGAGATGGCTAAGTTGCACAAAGGCAACCCAAAATTAGAAAAAATTTATAGAGCATTATCAAAAGAAGGTTTAGTTTACGCAGAACATTTTTCTTTAAGCCAAGAAATCTTGGATACTATCTTTGCAGAGCCGTTTCCACAAGCTAAAGGAGAGGTGCAGATTCTTTATGAAAAATTTAAAAAAGAAGCTAAAGCTAAGGAATATGAAGGGGATGCTGTCGAAGAATACATAGATTCAAGGTTCAGGGGAACAGGTTTTAGCAAATTAATTGAAGCTGAGCCGTCATATAAAGGATCAAAAACATACTCTAAATCAAAACCTTCTAAATCAAATAATAAAAAATCTTTAAGTTCAAATAAACAAAGTTTGGAAGAAATAGCAAATGAAGCTGACAAAATTTCAATTGCAGTTGCTGAAGACGGCATAGTTCCAACTTATGAAGGCAGAAGAGTTTATGGAGAAGGCGCTTCTATGCCAAAAGACTTAATCATAAGTAAAGGTAAGCAATATAAAGACGCAGACGAAAAAACATATGAAAGAAAAATTGACAAATCAAAATACAGAAGTATGAAAGATGCAGAAGCAAATATGAAAGAAGGAAGTGAAACAAGAGCTGGAAAGAGAGCTATAAGGAATTCTGATAAAGCAAAAAAAGAAGCTCCTCAAGAAGCAGAAGCAAACGCAGAGACTGCAGAAGCATCTACTCCAAGCGAATAAAATATAGAAAAATTTATATTATAAAATATATTACCTCTATTTATGGCTTATGAAACACAAATTTACAAACCAACATACGAAACTTTAGATTCTTCATATAAATTTGGTGGGTTTTTATTAGGTGCCATATTGGGCGGTGTTGTTGGCGTTGCAATTGGTTCATCTTGGAAAAAAACCGGTTCTTTGGAAAGCAAATTAAACTAACCCAGCTTCTCAACAGCATTAACCATAAAAATTCTGCCAAATATAAAGCTGAACATCATCAAAATTATTGATGCTAATAATATAAAAAAACTATTTTCTCTAAAATAATATACTAAAAATATTGAAATAGCAAATAAAAAAATATTAATAAAATAAATTGACAATATATACTGCGCCTTCTTGATTCCAATGCTTAATGTTTTTTGGACAATATTTTTTAATTCTGTATTTTGCAATATTGAAACAGAAATAAACATAAAATAAATTAATACTATTGAAAAAATTGCGAAAGGAATATATTTTGCAAAGAATTTTGTGCTCTCAAAGTTTATCAACGAAATATTAAATAATAAAAATAGAAACACAAAAATTAACCCTAAATAAAACAATAAAACAATAAAAATTCTTGAAAAATATTTTATTGATTGCCTAAGATTATTCTTATGTGCAAATTTATAAGTTAATGTCCAAGCTATTGAAGTGAAAAATATCAATAAGATGAATATATAAATCAAATAAAGTCTAAAATTTTTCAAAATATCATTAAAATTTCTGCTTATGCTCAATGGGTCATCTCCAAGAATGCTTTTTTGCTCTAGAATATTAGAAGAAACTAAAGCTTCATCAAGATTTTGCTGGCTTATGTATTCTGTAATTGCCTGAGCGCTTTTCAGAATCTTTATTTGATATGTTAAATTTATTTGAGCCAATATAAAAAAGAAAACAATTTGCAGAATAAACAATAATAAAAACAATGATTTGCTTTTCCAAATCAGGTAAAATGATTGTTTTAGAGAATTTAAAATAATGTTTTTTGGCATTTTTATGTAAACTCCGCGCCTCCAAATATATCAGGCTGCACTTCTACATTTTGAGTAGCTGATAAGCCTTTGCACTCTAATCCTCCTGAAATTAGTGTGGAACCATGCATACATTTTTTCCCGTCGGTAGTACATATACCATATTGGTTATTTTCTGGGCCGCATTGTATCTCAAAAGGATTAAGAATTTTTGTGTTAATCCTAACTTGCGGATTTTTGCTTTCTGCTGTAATAGTGCATGAATATTTTCCAGCAACTTGCAAATCACTTGAGAATATATCAAACTCATATTTATTACTGCCTTGAGGACTGCCAAACACTGCACTAAGTTTGTTTCCATCAGGGCGAGTACAAACTAATTGTGGTGTTTTTATTCCGTCTTGATGCGTAATGGTAGCATAAATTGGAATTACATTTATTTTATCTTTCTGGAATGGTCCACCAATTGCCTGCGGCGTTATTATAGGACCTTGCAAACTTGAACTTGTTGGTTTCAACTCAACCCTTATTGTGATTCTTCTTTCCTGTGACTTACCACCAGCTCCTATAACAGCATCATTGTAGTTACAGGCGTCAACACCGACACCAGATTCTGAATTCTCGAATGTATAGTACAAATTAATAATCAATTGTTTAGGCTGTGATGGCTGTGGCTGAGTTGTTCCAGTTGCTCCAATAGTTGCAAATATTCTAATTGTGCCTTGAATAAATCCAAAACCACTATCATCTTTAATTGTCTCACCATTATTACTTCTCGGTATTTCTACAGCAACTATTGCAACTTCTGCATCTTGTTTTTTTAGTATTATTCTTTGATTTTCAATTGAGACTTCGACTTTTTCATCTCCTGGGTTGATTGTTGTAATTTTTGAATTTAATATATCTCCTATCATTTTTCTTGTGCCATCTATGTATATTTCGTCATTAGCTCTATCAAGGTCTATAACACCATCATTATTTCTATCCCAAAATCTTACATTAATAGACACATCTTTTGAATTTCCTAAACTTATTTTTTGTACTCTTATGCCTGTTGGCTCTTGTATTTCAGTTCTTGAGCCTATTGATAATTGCCCGATATCTATGGCATATTGCTGTATTCCCTCAAATACCTCGGCAGCTTGTGATTGCCCATCAAATGTAACTTTCAGGCATTTGTTTTGCCCTACACTGCGTATAGTTGTGTCTATTTTTAATGGATCACCTGCATTGAAAACCAATTCATTTGTTTTAGTGTAATCCACATTGTTAATTAAAATATCAACAAATTCTGCAACGCCTTTCTTTGTAGCAAATGTTGCTCCTTGTCCACAAATTATTGCTCCTGTTGAAACATCAACTCTGCAATCAAATACATCCCTTGATGATTTTTCTATTAATGGGAAATAAAATACCCCATCCCCATATCCTGAAGGGAAGCAATTTGGCTTGAGGTTTGGACTGATTCTTCTGTCAGGCCTTAGGACAATTTTGATATGGTCATACCTGTAATTGTCATCAATTACTTGGTGGAACGCTTTGTCTTCCAAAACATTCTGCTTTAATCTTTTTCCTGATTGAATTAATTTTGTTTTTTCGTCAGGTAAAAACATGCAATCACATTGGCTAATACCTAATGATGTTCCTAAAGCACCTGTATATGCAATTGAAGGCGCTCCTATAGCCCCACAATTGACTGAATTAGAATATTGATCAAGCTGTCTTCTTCCAATACAAGAGAGATAAACTTCATACCCTTCAAAATCACAGCCCGGGTTTATAATCCAGGAAGCCCTGTACTCATATTTTGGTTTTAAGTTTAGCGGATTGACTGTTAAAAATTCCCTGGATTTTGTTATTCCCTGGACTAAAGTTGCAAATGGTGTTGTGTAAGCAGCATCAACTAAATTCCTAACATTAATTTCCCAGTCATACCCGAATGCAGCTAAGCAGATTTTTCTCGCAACGCTTTCTTCTCCTGTTCCAAGCAGCTCATTAAGTTTTGCATTTCCATATTCTTGGTTAAGGCTGCTTTGCAAATCAGATATGCTGCCATAAACTGACTTAAATCCAGCCCCAATATATTCTGCCAAATTTTCTTCGTATGGTTTTTCCTTACTAGGCTCAGATGTAGCGCATCCTTTATCAACAAAGAATCTTATAACTTGCCAAATAGAATTGCATAAATATTGAGTGAATAACTCTTTGCAAGCGCCAGCATCTCCTCTTCCAGTTGTTCTGACTTGTATTAAGCAGGTAGATAATGATGTCATTAAATTTTTAATGAACTGTATTCTATTGCTGATTCCTGCCAAATGAGCGCATTGAACTGAAGCTATGTGATCCCTAAATGGGTCAATAGTCAAAGTTTTTTCTGGATTATCTAAAGTAAAAAGTGGATTTTGCAAAGCCCAGTCATTTTCTCCAAAGCACGCTGGTCTGTCTCTTCCTGCAATATACCTGTTTTTATTATATTCATTATGTTTTTTTCCATCAGCACCTAATGCCTCAAACTTTTCTTTTGAATACCTGTAACTCCATTTCATCTGAGCAAAATCATTTGGGCCAAGTTGTGTTGCTTCCTGCCCAATTAAGCTATCGACATTTGATTGATGAACTTGTTGCTGAGGAAAAATAGGATCAGTATCATCTGGTTGGTAATAGGATGTTGGTGGCGCTACTGAATCTGTAAAGCTTATACAACAACATTCTACTCTAGTTTCACGTGAGCTACCAACAACACTAGCCTGATCAAGCCCGGGCTTATTTGGATCATAAAAGCAACCGCTAGTATATCCCCAAGTTCGGGCATATCGAATTTCCTTGGGCTTATTTCCAGCTTCGATTAAAAATTTGTGTTTATTGTCTTCTGCGTTTAATGATGTACACTCTTGAACAGTAAGACATTTGCCAATTGCGCCACTTCCTTTTGAATCCTCTACAATCTGAACATTACTTCCATCTATTTTTACGTCAGCTTTTTTACCCTTTTTACCACCATCACAAATTTCTTGGCAAGTTTTAGATTGGGCTGTTATATACCTGAATTCATCTATTTTTTTTGCATAACCAATATCTATTTCTGCAGGGCCACTAACTTTCTCAAGTTCGTATATATCACTTTCTCTTGGCTGGCCTAACTTAAATAATGCTTTCTTCCCATTCTGATTTACCATGAAACATATGTCATCAATTTTATAATTCTCCCTTCTTAACAATGGAAACGACGATACCAAATCTACACATTTCTCAGACCTTAAAGGCTGACCTCTCTCGCTCCCATCAATTGGACACCCTTCAATACTTTCAACTTTTCTTGCCAACTCCGTATCATCTTTCGATTCCGTCCATGCTGAAGGAGCAGTATGTCCAAAGATTCTGTCGCAACTCCATCTCATAAATTGATAGACATTTGCTTCTGCATTCCACGCAGCGTCAGATGATGGAAAGCATCTTTTCAAATCCCGGTCATTAACATATTTTAATTTGAAACCTTTTTTGTTATCATTTATCGTTCTTATGATATCTTTGCAGCTTTGCTCACTTCCTTGATCTTGTGGAAGCTTGAATGCTTCCACTATCTCATCAAATTTGGCTCTATTCGTAATCGCATATTTTTTCTCATCCCAGAATGTAACCCATCTCCTGTAAACGCCAAGAACAAGGCTTAATCCCATAGAAGTCAAGCAACCTACTGCTACAAAATTGATTAATTTGTCTAATTGCTCTTGAACGTCTGTTAAAGTTTTAATTGAATCTTGCAAAAAGTCAACAAAATCGAAAAGCAGCCAATCTGGAAGCACTTTTCTTGGATCGATTAAGGTGCCATCAATATTATAACTAACCTGCTCACAAGTTGTTTGCGTTTCTGTTTCCAAATCACCGTCATTATCTACATCATGTTTGTAAGTTATCCTTATCTTTAGTGGAAAAGACAATTCTTTATTGACTGCCTTTAAGAAGCTCTTCCAGTCATTTTCCAAGAATTTGTCCATGCCTGAAAATCTGCTAAGTTGTGCAGCAGAATAAGAAAGTGTATTTTCAGGAGGATTTAGTGATTTTGTAGGCACACCGCTTGGCAATATTTGGCAACTAAGGTTGAATCTTGGATCCATCAATTCTCTTGTACCGCAAGCTTTGCTTATACTAATCCCAGTTATAGTAGGTTTTGTGCCTGCTCCAATATAAGAATAATTAAAATAAAAGTAAATATTTTCTGTGCCTTCTGCAAATCTTTCTGTACTTAGAAATGTAGGGCTTTGATATTGTGTTAAAGGAATAACATCCCAGCTTTGGTTGCCGCTCCAGCATGTTCCTAAGTTTACAGTTTGATGTGCAAAGCCTCTGCTTCCAACTTGGTCTGTAGCAATCACAAGAATATTTGTTTTTCTTGATTCTTGAGCTTCTCTATTAAGTTGCTCGTCTCTAAATTGGGTTACTGGAACTTCTCTTATTCTCCCTGCTCCTCCAAAAATTGCTGTCAAATCAACTCTTTCAAATTTAAAATTGCCATTAGCATCAGCATCAGCACTGAAATCAGCACCGGTTCTGCAAAAAGAAGCTGATACGCTAGAGCGACATTTAGCATCAAGCTGTGCCTCTGGAAGATTTTGCAACTCATTAGGCAAACCACTTATCTCAAATGTGTTATTGTAAAAGCTAAATGGTGTTCTGTCAATAAATAAATGAACTCTGGAATTTGGCTTTGTTATTCCAATGACATCAACTTCGTTTGCTACATTCTCAAATATGAATGCTCCGGATTGCGGGCTTATTATCTTAACAAAAGGCTTTTTTGTATCAAGCACTACAGTTTTTTGAATTGTAACTATGTTGCCCCCTCTATCTTCAAATACTAACTTTATATTATAGGTTCCATCGCCTTTATTCAATTTTATTCCGAAATCAAAAGTGCCGCTGGCATTAGTAGTAAAGAATGGCTTTCTAAAGTCTTCAAAAATATCTAGTTCAGGATACTTAAGATTTAGTATTTTTCCTCCAACTAACGTTGTTACAGTTATTGGCTCTGATTTTGGGCCTTCTTTACCAAATATATTAACAGCAGAAATTTCGTAAGTATAACTTCTTCCGCTGTCAACTAATGCGTCAATAAATAAATTGAAATTAGCAGGCTTTGTGATTGCAATTGGACTTGCATCTTCGCGATAAACCACATAATGGCTAAAGTCTTTATCGTTTGATTCATTCCATTGCAACTCAATTGAGTTTTGACCAATTTTTACAGCTTTCAATCCTGCAATCTTGGAAGTAACAGAAGACTCGTTCACATCAGCATCTATAAAAACTTTTATTGTAACCGGCTCATTTACATTTCCGCTGAATGTTACATTTGATTTTGCTGTTAAAGAAACTACTTCCTTTAATTGAACAGCTGGATCCTGCATGTCAATGCCAACCTCAAATGTTTTTTGGTTTTTGTTTCCAGACTTGTCTGTAATTGCAATTTTTATAATGTTGTTTTGCTCGAGCTGTATTTGGTTAAATGTGAATTTTCCAGACTTGCCTACTTCATCGCTGCTTAAACTTCTTTTTGGAATATTCATGTTATTAACAAACAAGCTCACAGAAGAAAATGGTTCTGTTGTTCCAACTATATCTATAATCCTTCTATTGACAAATCTCGGAATTGATAAGTTGATAAAAGGAATTGTTATGTCTTTTCCTGCAACAAAATTATGATTGGATAAATTAGCGCAATTATTTGATGAGTCACATGATATGACTTTAAATAAATATGCAAAGTTTTTCGTCAATCCATCTATAACTATAGAATGGTTTGTTTCAAGTGAGCTAGAGCTTTTTATCTTGTCGGTTTTATTTACACCATAAAGCACTGCTGTTGTTGAATTTTCATCTGTCAGCCATGTCACTTTTGCTGTTGTGTCTGTAATAGGCAAAATATCAACATTGCTTATTACGGGTTTTGTAGAATCAACTGCAAGTGTTGTGACTATCAGAGTGTCAGATTTAAAGCCTTCATTGCCGCTATTGTCAACAGCTGAGACTTTGTAACTATAATCTGTATCAGCATTTAATCCAATATCGTTAAAGCTGTTTGTTGTGGTGTTGGCTACAGCAAGCAAATTCCTGTAAACAACATAATGGTCGAAATCATTTGCATCTACATTATTCCATGAAATAGACACAGAATCAACAGTTTTTGACAACATAGCTAAGCCATCAGCTTTTGGCGGCGGAGTTATATCATTGGTTTTGAATGTGTAAAGATTGTTGGAATTGTCGTCTATGGCTATATTCCCATCCAAATCAGTTGACTCAACAAGGAAAAAATAATTAGTATCGCTTTCAACACCATTAGCAGCAGTCACAACATGATTTTGAATGAAGTTGTCATGTCTTTGCGTGAACCCCAAAGAAGTTGTTTTTCCATATCTTACTCTTCCATTTGAAGCAACATCAGTATCCCACTCTACTGTTGCAGAATTCGATGTCACTTTTGTTACTCTAACATTTGATATCGTCAATCCATAAACATTTGCTGTGTAAAATGGAAGAGTTACAACTAATTGAATGAGGAATATTGTTATAAAGTCTTTTATCCTACTCATTTTTTGATTTTTTAGATTTTTTTCAAAATTTTTATTTTATTTTTTCTTTAATGTGATATCAATGTTTTACTGACTGTGCTTTATCTTTCACAGCGCATTAAACTTTTTGCCATTAATTTTATTTTTCAATTATTTTTTTTAAAAAATATTTTTATTTGAAGTTCGTTATTGAATTTCAATCGTTAATGAGTTTTATTTGTATAATTTTTAATCACTTTAATTCCGGAGCGGGAATATTTTTTGAATAAGTGCTTAAGCCCGATATAAACAAAAACCTCTCATCATCTGATGCAGGCCCCTGCTCTATAACATGGAATATAATTTCATTTGCATACCTTATATCGTCTTTTTTCAACGTCCAGTCTCCAATATAGCCTCCAACTATGTTTTCATCGTCTGAAAGATATATGCTGACTTCATAAGTTGTGTCTTTGCCTCCAACAAGTTTTAAAGGAAAGTCCGTTTCTTTTGGGTAAACTGCAAAACTCTCAAACCCAATGTTCTTGCCCCTCAATAGAATTGAAACTTTTTGATTTGGGCTAAGTTCTTTAGTGATGCTAGGATTTGAAAGCGAATGTTTTACAACTTTGTAATTCTGGAATTCTTTAATAGGATTCAGAAGCATCACATAAGACCTTCCATCAATATCTGTTTGTATAAATGATTTCGAGTCTTGAAATCCTTCTTTAGAGCCTTTTATAATGCCATTAATGCAATATGGAAGTCTTTTTGTTATTCCAGCTGCTGCACCAAAGCTGAGCCAATTGCTTTGCCCAATGTCGCAATAAAATCTGCCGCATACAAAAGTTAAGTTTACATCTCTAATGTCTTCTCCGGTTGCATTATTGGCAGTGAAAATTGTTACTTCATTTTGCACATCATTGCAGTAATCTTCTGAATTTAAGTCAGGAGTAATTTCAAACAAAGCAGTGCCTCTGTTAACCCTGCTTGGCTGATTGTGGTCAACATTTACTTTAAATGCAAAGCTGAACTGATAATTTTTGGCTTTTGCAGTTTCCTTATCAGCAATTGTTACCAGAACTGGATAAGTTACATCATATGTGAAGTGCCATATATGCAAGCAGAAAAAAGAAAGCATGTCTGTTCCTTGCTGTGAATTAGATCTTAAAATTCCATTCTCGCTTGGCCTTGCATAAATCTCCAATGGCCAGTTTTCATAAGCAAAAGAAACTTTCATATTGTTGTATTTCTTCTGAGCATCTTTGTCTATGTCCCATACATAATGCTGCTGGAAATATGTTTCAGAATAAACGTTTCTTCCGCTAGGATTTGGAACATATAAGTCTGGATTGTAATCAGTGCCTTTAATTCTAATGTAAGGTATGTTAACCCTTAATAAAGTCTGCAATTTTTCCTTTATATTACTTAAACGCCATACTTTGGTTTTGCAAGTTGCCTCAACATCAGTTGTTGGAATGTCCCTGTCCATCGAGTAAAGATCAATAGTTCTTGTTTCAAGGAAATAATCTTTATTTTCTCTTTCCATGATAAGTTTTGCAAGTTCATACACCTTTTTGAATCGTATTGGCACACTATAATCAAAGTTTTCAATCAAATTTTTTGTATTTCCGTCACTGCTTATAATCTCAAGCGGGTAATTTAGCTTGATAGAAACATCATTTTCATTAAATTTTATTTCCGCAACTGGTTCTTTTAATTCATTTATTTTAAATCTTCCTTCAAAAGATTCAAAATTATTTACGCAATTCTTTAATTCAGTTTTAATATGCTCTGCCAATTGCCCTTTAATGAAGTCTTCTGTTGGAACTGACTCTATGCCATCATGCCACCAGTAAGGAATTTTAAAGCCCACTCCAGGAAAAGTTGTCAGGTAAGTTCTTGGGTCATTGTTTATTTCTTGAGGAATGTTTATGTAGCCTCCACTTAATCCAATGCTCTCCAAACCATTCTCGGTAACATCTTTTACACAATTGTCTATGTAAACTTTTACAGGCGCTATCTCTGGCTGCACAAACTCAAACTCTTTTCCAAAAAATTGGTTTTGATACAAGAAATACAAAGCTCCTCCTAGCAATAGAATTAAAGCCATAACCATAAATAGGGATACCTGTGCCTTAGAATTCAAAACTAAGCTTACACCTCTTTTTTTCATTTTTATGTTTTATTTTACTTTTTTATATTGAATTTTATAAATTTTTATGTATTTTTTCCTGAAATTTTTGTTTTGTTGATTTTACCAATTTTTTGGAAATATTTTATTGTTGTTTATTTAATGAGTCTTTATTTATTGATATTTTCATTACTTAGACTTTTTATTCAGCGCTTTAATATCAAGTTTAGTTAAATCTATCTCCACATAATCTTTGTCTGTTAAATTAAGAACCTTTACAATATCAGAAGGAACCCTAACTACCAAACCACCGCTTGTTTTAATCAGTTTTTTGGTGTACTTCACTTTATATATAAAATATATATATTTTAAATATATTTAATAGATATTTCAATATTAAAAAGCATATATTTATATATAAATTATATATGGAATTTATAAAGCTTTTGGTTTCTAAATACCTTATTTTGTTTTTTCTATTTCCAAAACCAATGTAGAAATATAGTACCTGACAACAGCAGCATAGATAAGCACTAATAAGCCAAATGCAATCGTTGAATATTTAAACTTTAATAAATCACTAATTCTAACGATAATAAACAAAATAAGCGAAATTAATGCGTATGGCAGCAAAAAAAGATGAATTTTTTGAATGTTTAGCTTTATAGCATTGACAATAGATTTTATTATTTGTTTCTTCATAAAAATTGTATAAAGTGTGTTTGTAAAATATACTCCCAATGTTATCGTTATAGCCATTAATATTGGAGCTGATGTCGGCAATGCAAATAATGAAATTAAGATAACTACTATAAACCAAAAGCTTATCCAAATTAAGTTTAATCCTAAGAATTTTGAAATCAAAGCAAGAGTGATTTTTGTATTTGTAGTTTTAGCCCAAATAATTCCTTTCAACAAGCTAGCTAAAAATATTATTGCGATTAATAACACTATAAATGAAAAAATAAGCAGGTAGTAAAATGCTTTGGCTTCGCTTACTAACTGTTGCGCCCTTTCATAGCCCAATGATAAAATATCTGCTGGAAGATTAAAAGCTGCCATTTTTTCTTGTATTCTTTGCAACCAGAACATAACCAAATATCCGGATAAAAAATAGAATAAAAAATCCAAAATTACAATTAAAATTATATTTAAATCTATTTTCTTAATTGAGAAGAGTAAAATCATATTGTTCCATTCTAAAAAATTAAGTTTTTGGATTTTTTTCATTGTTTTATTAAAAATCTAATAATTTTAATTCTTTAATTCTTGAAAAATGTTTTTTATTGAAAGTTGCAAAATTACAATTATTGACGATAGCTATAGAAGCAATAAAAATGTCTCTAAACTCAAGTAATTTGCCTTGCTTTTCTAATACTTTATAGACTTCACTTGCTTTAATTGCGCATTCTTTATTAAAGTGCAAAATAGGAAGATTGTTTAAAAAATTACTTACTATATTTAAATTTTCTTTTCTTAGATAGAGTTCAAAAACAGATATAGAACTTGCAAATAACTCGGCATCAGCAGATGCTTCACGGAACTTTTCAGCACGCGCATCGGCATTTAAGATAGCAATACAAATATCTGTGTCTAAGCATACCTTTTTCCCCATATACGCCATCCTGCTTTTATTTCTTTTTCTAGTTTTTTATATTCTTTATCGCCTTTCAAAGCACCAAAATATTTCCATAGATTTGAAATAGTATTAATTTTTTTATTGCTAACTAGTTCTATTACAACATCGGTAAAACTTTTGTTTTCATCTTTAAGTTTTTTAAGTTCCTCATAAGCTGTATTTGAAATCATAATTGTTTTTGCCATTAGTATGTATATACATATACATATATATAAATTTTATGTTTTTTCCAGAAAAGATCTCTAAAAATCATTAATTTCGCTTTCTTTTGGACCTTCTGAACCAGTGCTTGGAGTAGTTGTTGTGGGCTGCTGAGTTATTTTCGTTGGCTCGCCGGAAGGCACTTGTATTATATTGCATAATTCATCATCATCCAATTTCCATCTAAATGGAATATTATCAAAAGTCAAGCAAACTTTTGTGAATAGAGTTGTGCTGTCTTGCACAATTGCACTGCTTCCAGTCTTTCCAAATGAGTCGCCTCTTTTTATCTTTTGATCTTGCTTAAATACTTTTACAGTTTTTTCACCTTTTAAAACAACATTGATGTTCATTTCCTCTGGCGCCCTTGGATCTTTGCTGTAATCGCCGTTTCTTACATTAAAGGTTATTTTGTAAATAAATTCCCTTCCTTTTGGAGTTATAATCTGCTCTGTCCTTGTTGCTTCTATATGAGCTCCGACTTGAGCAAGCCCCTGCGGAGTTTCAGCGTAAGCGATTCCTTCATCTTCGCCATCAAGATAATTGCCACAAATCGAGCTGCTCCAATACTCTGTTCCTAAATAGAAAGTTGCAAATATTCTATCTACATTATCCCTCCAAACTAACAATGAGTCTTCGTCAAAGAATAAAGTAGCATAATACCCAAGCCCTTGGAATTCTGTAAAGATGCGCTCTACGTTGGCGAAGAATTGTTGTGATGAGAGTTGTGCTGCTGTTGGTAGTCCTTTCCTTTCAAGATCTTTATTGTAAATTGATAATACTGCTTCAAGTTTAGTTATTGTTTCAAGGTCTGTAATTTTTTGATTTCTCTCGTCATATAATTGACCAGCATTATCACCAAAAAGGCAGAAACCGAATGGGCAACCAAAACCTTCGGTTCCAGCATCAAAGTAGAAAGTTTGTCCGTTACTTATTTTATATTTCCCTTTAAAATCACCCGATAATTCAGGAGTTTTAAGTATGGTATAACTACTTGTAGTTCCATCATCTCTTTTCAAAGTGATCTTAGCTATATCTTTATCAATAAATTCTCCTACAATCAACGCATCTTTTGTTCTTTGTTCTATTCTATCGGATGTTATTATATTATTAGAATCTCTTACCTTAATGAACGCTGTCGAACCAGGCAATAATGTATAGCCATCTTCTCCGCCTAAAGTTGCTTTACCTTCGATTGTCGCAGATAATCCTCTACTTCTATCAACATAACCAATCAAATTGGTTCCGTCCATTAACGCTATACTACCTTTATCTATGAGTGATACATGCAAACCTTTTAAATCACCTACGTATGAAATATCACCATCTTTTTGAATTTGATCTATCTTACTTAATCCCCCTAGTCTTGCTTGTTCAAAAAATAAAAAAGAAACTTTTGGATCTTTTGTTGAATCTGCAATTTGTTGGTACGCTTCTGGAGTAATCTCAAGCTTTTTGCCGTCTTTTTCAAAAATTATAGTTTTTACATTGTTAAATTCAATATCCCCCTTATTATCAATTACGACTAACCCGTCTTTACCAATTATCTCTCTTTTTGTTCCTGTTATTGCATCAACATAAGTTTGTTTTGATAACTTTATTTTACCATCTTTGGGGTCAAAGGTTGTATCTACAGTTGTTGTACCTTCTCTTTCTAAGGTAGTTTCTGTTGTTCTGATTTTTTTCTTTTGGCCTTGTATAGTAGTATAGTAAGTATCTTTTGTTTTCTGCAAATTACCGTCATCGTTAATTATCTCCCTAAAAGCGCCATTAGTTAAAGGATATTGATTAGAGCCATCATATTTCCCCCAATCAATATTTTTTAGTAATTCTTTACTTATTGAAACTGGTAGTGCAAGAAGAACACCATCCTCTCCATATTTAGCTATAGATATCTTATCATCTGATGTCTCTTTGACTGTGATAATGGTTTTATCTTTCGTAAAAGTCCTTTCGGCTATTGTTGATGTAGCACTCACAGTAGACTTCGATTTATCATCAACTACTACATATTTCTCATCTATTTTAACAAGACTTTTTTTATCATCTACTCTATAGCAGTTTTCCCCTTCTTTTTGGCATACATTACCAACTCCATCTCTCAAAACAGTTTTACCTTCGTTATTAGTATATATAAGCGTAACAGCAAACCCACTCACTTTTTCCAATCCACTGACTTCACCAGTAATCTGGTTTTCACTTGGTACTTCAATTATATCATTTAAAATCAACCCATCAAA
>CAZUWB010000007.1:0-1931 GCA_964623945.1 uncultured Methanosarcinales archaeon
TCGCCTTTGCTGCCTTTGAACATCCTCACCATTTTCTTGCTTTGCTTGTACTGCTTAATCAATTCTCTAATTTCACTTGCTGGAATGCCAGAACCTTTTGAAATTCTTTCAATTCTTGACATGTCTATTAACTCTGGGTCTTCAAGCTCTGCTTTTGTCATTGAGTTCATTGCAACTTTCCATTTCTTTAATTTGCCTTCTTGAACCTGTAACATTTCTTTCGGCAGCTTTAATGATGAAAAGCCTGGAATCATGTCTACTATTTGGCTTAATGGGCCCATCTTGCTCATTGCTTCCATCTGTTCGTACAAGTCTATCAAATTGAACTCGCCTTTCAAAAATCTCTTGCTAAGGTCTTCTGCATCCTCTATTTTTATTACTTCTTGTGCTTTCTCCAATAAAGCCTCTAAATCACCCATTCCAAGAAGCCTGCCTACAAATCCAGTAGCATTAAATTGCTCAAGGTCGTCAATTTTTTCGCCAACTCCAATGAATTTTATAGGAGCTCCTGAAACCGAACATGCTGTCAAAGCTCCACCGCCTTTTGCAGTTCCGTCCATTTTAGAAACAATAATGCCTGTTATGCCGCAGCTTTTGTGGAATTGCTCTGCTTGTTTTTGAGCAGCCTGTCCGATATCAGCGGAAATAACAAGCAAAGATTCATTTGGATTAATTTCTTTAGTTACCTCTTCAATTTCATTAATAAGCTCTTTTGAAAGAGCATCCCTTCCTGCTGTATCAATTATAAGAGCATCAAAATTCTTGTATTCATCCTTAAACTTATTCCAAATTTCAATTGGGTCTTTAATCTTTTTATCTGAAAAAACTTTGACATTTGCGTGCTTTCCAACCTGCTCAATCTGCTCCATTGCTGCTGGACGATGAATGTCCAGGCCAACCAAAGCAACCTTAAATCCTCTTTTTGTGTAGAATTTTGCCAGTTTGCCTGTTGTTGTTGTTTTTCCAGAACCAAACAAGCCGACAAGCATCATTTTGAATGGCTTTTGCCCAATTTCTATTTTATGCTGCTCTTTGCCAAGAAAATTAACCAATTCTTCGTAAACAATGTTTATTATCTGCTCTTTTTTTGTCAAGCCTTTCGGCGCTTCTTCGCTTAATGCCCGGTTCTTTATTTTCTCAGTCAAATCAAAAACTAATTTTACATTTACATCTGATTGCAATAAAGCCCTTTGAATGTCTTTTACTAGTTCATTAATCAGCTTTTCATCTACAAAAAGAGATTTAGCAATTTTTTGTAAAGTATTTTTTAATGAATCGCTGAGTTTTTCTAGGACCATAAGATAAGTTTATAGATTTTAATTTATAAAGTTATATGTTTTTGTTGTAAATTAAATCATAACTTCAACTCAATTTGAAATTAAAGAAAACTATATATATAAAGGTTTTAACTATCTTTTTGGTATGGCAAAGAAGAATTTCCTGCTTTTATCATTGGAAGACACCAAAATAAAGAAAATATCTAATGTGATTAGCAATGAGTCCTGCAGGAAAATACTGGATTATTTGTCGAACAAAGAAGCTACGGAGTCTGAGATTGCAAAAAAATTAGGTATACCAATCTCTACTGTGCATTATAATTTGCAACAATTAATGGAAACTGGTTTAATAAATGCAGAGGAATTCCACTACAGCCAGAAAGGCAAAGAAGTAAGCCACTACAGACTGGCTAACAAATATATTATAATAGCGCCAAAAACAACTTTTGGCATTAAAGAGAAATTAAAAAACATTTTGCCTGTTGCCTTGATTGCAAGCGGCGCTGCATTAGCGATTCAATTAGTCAATAAATATTTATCAAAAACAACCTTAACTTCAAGCCCTGAACTAATGGCTGCGAAATCTGCAATTGCAGAAAGTGGGGCGGATGCTGCATCATTGTCATTAAGCCAAGCAGCGCCTGTACAGGCTGC
>CAZUWB010000007.1:2031-3916 GCA_964623945.1 uncultured Methanosarcinales archaeon
CTGATTACTCGCAAACGAATATTCAGGTTGCTGGAGTAGATGAAGCTGATTTTGTAAAGAATGATGGCAAATATATTTACACACTTACACAAAATAAACTGATTATTGTCAATGCTTTCCCTGCAGAAAATGCAAAAATCCTCTCTGAAACTGAGCTGGAAGGAAGACCGAGGAACATGTTTGTCAACAAAGACAGATTAGTTGTATTTGCAGAGGATGAAGACCAAGTGCCTATCATCGAGCAATATGATTTTGTGCCAAGGCCAAGGTATACAACCAAAACCCATGTATTTGTATATGACATATCTGACAGAAGCAGTCCAGAGCTTGTAAAAGACTACAACCTTAACGGAAATTATTTCCAGTCAAGGATGATTGATGAGTATGTTTATTTTATTGTTCAGAAAAATGTTTACTATTATGGCACCATAATTGATTTGCCAGTAATCAAGCAGGCTTCGACAAGTGTGATAAGTCCTGAAATCTATTACTTTGACAACCCGGAAGATTCTTACAACTTCAACACAATTGCTTCATTCAATATTTTTGATGACGAAGACAAGATAAATGCAAAATCATTCATGATGGGTTACGCAAATAACCTTTATGTTTCACAAAACAACATATACATTACATATCAAAAAAACTTGCCTTACAGGTATTATGAAGCCCATAATGAAGAAAGATTCTACAAAGTTGTTGTGCCTTTGCTGGACTCTGATGTGCAAGACGATATTAATGCAATTAAGAATGACAACAGCTTAAGCTCTTATCAGAAATGGGATAAGATTTCAGACATTTTGGAAGATATGTACAACAACATGGAAGATGATGAAAAAGATGACTTAATTCAAAAGATAGAAAATGCGATTGAAGATTATGAATCTCAGCTTGAAATTGAAAGAAGAAAGACAGTAATACACAAAATAAAGATAGAAAATGGCGATATTGATTATGCAACTAAAGGAGAAGTTCCAGGTTATTTATTGAATCAATTTTCAATGGACGAGGACAATAGCTATTTCAGAGTTGCGACAACAATGGAATTTTATGGAAGAACTCCGATTTTATTTGCAGAAGTAAAAGAAACATCTGTGCAATCTGATGCCGTAAGCAGCGCAAAAATATTGCCTAGGCCGCCTGTTGAAAGTAAATTCACAATGTACAACAATGTCTATGTGCTTGATGATGGACTTGAAGTTGTTGGCAAACTAGAGGCAATCGCTCCTGACGAAAGAATTTACTCAACCAGATTTATAGGCGACAGGCTTTACATGGTCACTTTCAAAAGAGTTGATCCTTTGTTTGTAATTGACTTGTCAAATCCAGAAAACCCTAAAATACTTGGGGAGTTAAAAATACCGGGATTTTCAGATTATTTGCATCCTTATAATGAAAACCATATAATTGGAGTTGGCAAAGAAACAGAGGGAAATGAATGGGGCGGAGTTTCTGTAAAAGGTGTAAAACTTGCTTTGTTCGATGTTTCAGATGTAAAAAATCCAAAGCAAATTGATGCATATGAAATTGGAGAAGCAGGAACTGATTCAGAAGCATTAAGGGACCATAAAGCATTTTTGTTTGACAAGAAAAAGAATTTGTTAGTTATTTCAGTAACAGAAGTTAAAAGCAAGCCGTATTATGACCCAAGACTTGGTTATTACAGGCAGAGTTACTGGCAAGGAGCTTATGTTTTTAGCATAACTCCTGAAGAAGGCTTTGAAGTCAAAGGCACAATAACCCACAATGAAGGCGAAGAAGAAAGAGACTACTATTATTATGGCTCGCCTAATGCTGTAAGAAGGGCATTGTACATGGATGATGTGCTTTACACAGTTTCAGCAATCAAAATAAAAGCAAATGACATTGACGACATAGACAATGA
>CAZUWB010000007.1:4016-15751 GCA_964623945.1 uncultured Methanosarcinales archaeon
ACTCTTTTCTTTTCGATATTCTCTAAAACTTTTTCCAATAAATCATCAATCTTAACATCAAAATAAACTTTATTATCCAAAGTCCTGACCGCTACATAATTATTTTTTTCTTCTTTTTCTCCTACTGTCAGAATTAATGGAATTTTCTGAAATTGCGCTTCCCTTACTTTATAGCCAACACTTTCAGTTCTATCGTCTAACTCTGTCCTTGTGTTATTTTTTTCAAATTCTTCTTTGATTTTTTTTGCATAATTTGTATATTTGTCAGACACAGTTAGAACTCTAACTTGAACAGGAGCAAGCCACAATGGAAGCTTGCCAGCATAATGCTCAACTAAAATTCCAATAAATCTTTCAATAGAGCCAAGCAATGCCCTGTGTATCATAACAACTCTGTGCTTTGTGTTGTCAGCTCCAACGTAAGTTGCATCAAACCTTTCAGGCAGCTGAAAATCAAGCTGTATTGTTGCAAGCTGCCAGTTCCTTCCCAAAGCATCTTTTATGTGAAAATCAATTTTAGGCCCATAAAAAGCTCCTTCTCCTAATTTAATGTCATATTTTATGCCTTTATTTTCCAATGATTTTTTAAGAAATTCTTCAGCTTTGTCCCATGTTTCTTTGCTGCCCATAAATTTATTTGGCTTTGCGCTTAATTCCACTTTATATTCAAAGTCAAAAATTTCATTGTAGATGTAATGTATAAAATCAAGCAGCTTGAAAATTTCATTCTCAATCTGTTCCGGTGCAACAAAAATATGTGCATCATCCTGCGACATTTTTCTTACCCTTGTCAATCCTGCAAGAACTCCAGAAAGCTCGTTCCTATGCAAAGGGGCAAAATCCGCAATTCTTAAAGGCAAATCCTTGTAGCTTCTTGACTTTGATTTGTAAATCAAAACATGCGAAGGGCAGTTCATTGGCTTCAAAGCAAATTCTTTGCCTTCTGATTCGAGTATGAACATATTTTCCCTGAAATGCTCCCAATGTCCTGAAGTCAGCCACAAAGACTTATCATACAATAATGGAGTTATAACTTCTTGATAGCCTCTTTTTTTATACTCTTGTTTTATGAAATTTATCAATTGATTGTATATAATTGCTCCTTTCGGATAAAAAAATGGAGCTCCTAGGCTTTCTTCGAGAAAATTAAACCACTCAAGCTCTTTTCCAATTTTTCTGTGGTCTCTTTTTTCAGCCTCTTCTATCAATTTGGAATATTGCTCCAGCTGTTTTTTTTCCGGAAAACTTATCCCATAAATTCTTTGCAGTTGCTTGTTCTTTATATTTCCTCTCCAGTAAGCTGCTGCAATTTTTGTCAATTTAAAAGCCTTGATTTTGCCGGTATTTGGAATATGGGGACCTCTGCACAAATCAATAAAATCGCCTTGCCTGTAAGCACTAATCGGCTGTTTTTCTTTATGAAATTCTTCAATCAGCTCTTTCTTGTATGGATTATTTTTGAAAATCCGCTTGGCTTCGCTTTCACTCAACTCAATTCTTTCAACTTTGAAATCTTTTTTCACAATTTCATGCATTCTTTGCTCTATCTTATTCAAATCTTCAGGAATAAAATGATGCCCTATATCAAAATCATAGTAGAAACCATCTTCAACAATTGGTCCTATTGTGGGCTTGGCTTCTGGAAATAATTCGATAACTGCATGGGCAAGAAGATGTGCTGTGCTGTGCCTAAAGACTTCTAAGCCTTCTTTGTCTTTAAAGGTTATAATTTGCAAAATTGAATCTTCATTTATCGGTACAAACAAATCCTTAAGCTTGTCATTTACCTTTGCTATTAAAGCGTCTTCTCCAAGCCTTTTGCCTATATCAAAAGCTATTTCTCCAACAGTTATTCCTTTCTTATACTCTTTTACGCTTCCATCTGGCAGGGTTATTTTGATTGTTGACATTAGTGCTGTTGATTTTATATTTGGTTTATATATTTTATTGAAATTTAAATTACAAAACCGCAACATTTATAAATATTACTTCTAATAATTATAAAAATAATAATATTTTTATTAAATTTAATAATGGAACCGAAATTCATTGGCAAGGCAAAGCTGACAAGGCAAGGACAGCTGACATTGCCGCAGGAAGCAAGAAAAGACTTAAAAATAGATGCAAAATCAGAAGTTTACTGGTATGAGTTCAACGAAATCTTGATTTTGGTTAAAGATTTGGTCAATCCAAAGGAACTAGTCAATTTTGTATTCAATAAAAAAAGAAAAAAATGAAATCAGATTAAAAACAATAAAATAAAAACACATTGACTATTGAACAGTCGAATGCGAGTGAACTCAGTGAAATGCGAGAGCTCGATATGCACGCGAGTTTGCGTGCTCGCAAACAACTCTCTCGCTCGCTCATCTACCCGAACTCGCTCACAATTGACTGGAAAACCATTTTTATATTTTTTAAAAAAATAAAAGTTAATGGCAAAATAGAATAATGCTATATGCAAGATGAAAATAAAAATAATAAAAAATTAATTGTACATTCATTAAAAAATAAAATAATATTGAAAAAATAAAAAATGGTGAGTTTGCCTTTTCAAAGACCAATTGGATTGTGGGTATTAATAGCAGTTGGAATCTTTATACTTCTATATCTCAGAAGACCTAAACCTCAAGACAAGGTTATTCCATCTCTTATGTTCATTATGAAAGACGATAAAAAGTCAAGACAATACTCATTTTTTCAAAAATTGATGACAAATTTGCTGTTCTTGCTGCAGTTATTTTCTATTTTGGGTTTATCGCTAGTTGCAGCTGCTCCTTTTTTAAAATTAAAGTATGATGTAACTTTAGAAAATACTGTAATAATTCTGGATGTGAGCGCGTCGATGCAGGCAAAGGAAAAAGACACTTCAAGGTTTAACAAGGCTTTGGAAGAAGCAAAAAAGGTTTTGAGCGGAAGAAACACCATTATTATGGCTGAAAATACGCCATTAATTGTTTTGGAAGATGAAAACAATGAAATAGCGCTCGATGTCCTTTCTAAAATAAAGCCGAGGGCAACAACAACAAATTTAGGAGATTCTTTGCTTCTTGCAAAAGATATTTTAGGCGATAAACCAGGCAGAATTGTTGTTTTAAGTGACTTTATTGCAACAGAAGGGCCTGATATAGAAGTTGTAAAGGCAACTTTATCGTCAGAAGATAAGCTAGTAGATTTTATTGATGTATCTAACAATGCAAAAAATGTAGGAATTATCAAGCTTGAAGTAACAAAATACAACACAAAAGTTTATGTAAAAAACTTTAACAAAGAATCAAAAGAGGTTACAATAAAAATTGTAAAGGATAATAAAGTAATCACACAAACTAAAGTCAATATAGAGCCTAGTTCTATCGAGAATTTTATTTTTGACACGCCAGCAGGCATTTCAAATGTCGAGCTTGAGCCAAAAGATGACTTAAGCGTTGATGATGTTGCTTATATTGCAACTCCTCCAAAAATTAAGAATACTGTGCTTTTGATTACAAATGAAAAATCAAGCAACCTTGAAAGCGCTCTTGAAGCAGCAAAAGATGTTGAGCTAAATGTAGTAAATCCTCCAATACTAACAATTAACACAAAAAGGGAAAAGATAGAGCCTTTCAAGCATGACATAATAATAGTATACAAGATTAACAATGTGAATAAAAGGGATGGAATTGTGCCAGGCACATTTGATGATATTGAGGAATATGTGGATAATGGTGGCAATCTAATAATAACTGCTCAAGAAGATTTAAAAGAAATAAATATGCAAAATCTACCTACAGTCGAATTAAAAAATAAAATAAACAAGCCAACAAAGGTTTGCATCGAAACTATAAACCAAATTACAAAGCAATTTGAGAAAGAAAGATGCTTTACAACAACTGCTTCTTATTTTGGCGCTGAATCAAAAAAAGGGGCTATAACATTCGCTTCTGCTGATGACAAAACACCGTTGATTGTGTATGGGGAGAAGAAAAAAGGGAAAATTGTTTATTACGGAATTTTAGACGATACAAGCGATTTTAAAACATTGCCTTCATACCCAATATTTTGGAATTCGCTGATTAATTTTATGGTTGGAACAGAGGACATAAAGGACTTCAACTTCAAGACAGGAAAAATCGTGACAATAAATGAGCAGAAAGTCAAAACACCATCATCAAGCCTAACCACGTCAAAGCTTTTGATGGACGAAGCAGGCATTTACGAATTTGACAACAAGAAATATGCTGTTAATTTGATTAGCGAGAAAGAATCTGATATAAGTTTGCCGTCAAAAGTTGAAGAGCAGAAAGAAAGAGAGCAATTGCTTGAAAGAGAAAGCAAAGAGCACGACTTTAATCTTGAATTCCCAATTTTACTGCTTGTGTTTTTATTTATGATAACGGAGTTTTTTTACATTAAAATAAGAGGTGACATATGAGCTTTTTAGTGCCTGATTATTCAAACATTTATTGCATATCAAAATACTGCGTTAGGTACTCGTATGTTTTGATAGCCATTGTGCCTGTGCTTTTGCTTCTTTTCTGGTTCACAAGAAAAACATTTGTCAAATTCAAAAACAGGTTTGAGCTTGAAGCGTATTTAAAGTTGAAAAAGACAGACAGAAGGATAGTTTTAATATTGAGAAGCTTTGCAATTATTTTTTTGATGCTGGCAATCGCATCTCCTTTTGTTCTTGAAAGCAAAACCGTGCCTGGCGATCCAAGATTGACAATACTTGTAGACAATTCAAGCTCAATGGTGCTTTACAACCCCGGCATTGCTTATGATTTGTACAAAAAATTAGAAGGAGTTATTCCTGTCAACATAAGGACAATTGCAAGTGGCGAAGTTTCAGCAATTGGTAATGGGATACTGAACAACATTGAAGGCGATGATAATGTAATGGTGATAACAGACGGTGTCAACAATGAAGGCAAATTGCTTGGCGACATAATGCTTTTTGCATCAAATATTAATTCTTCGGTCAGCACTTTAAAAATGGAGCCTATTGAAAATGACGTTGGAGTTACAATTGATGGACCAGCGGAGCTAATTAAAGACACAGAAGGCGATTTTGTTGTCAGGGTTTCTGTTGTAGGTAAAAATATTCCTTATACTTTGCAGGTGACATCTGACGATACAACGCTTGTAATGGAAGAGCAATCAAGCTCATCAAAAACATTTGCTTTCTCTCGAAAATTTCCTGAAGGGGAATACCACAAGCTTACAGCCAAGCTTCTTGATGTTGGAAATGATGACTATTTCAAAAGCAACAATGTTTATTACAAGAGCATAAAAATAGTTCCAAGGCCAAAGGTGTTGTATGTAACAGAAGGTAATTCTCCGCTTGCAAACGAATTAAACAAGATATACGAGCTTGATATCAAAAATTCGCTGCCAAGCGATTTGTCAGACTATATGGCTGTTATGTTTAATGACATAAGAGGTGCAAAAATAAACCCGCATATGGATATGCTAAGCGACTATGTTTCTGACGGAAATGGCATTTTATTCATAGGCGGAGAAAACTCATTTGACAGGGGAGGCTACAAAGGCACGCTTCTTGAAACATTGCTGCCAATAAAAATTGGAGCTGGAGAAGAGCAGAATAAAAGCGACATAAATATAGCTATAGTTATTGACATATCACAAGGCACAGAAGATTACATTGCAGTTGAAAAGGCTTTGGCATTAAGCGTTGTTGACAGCCTGAGCGAAAAAAATAATGTTGGAGCGGTTGCTTTTGGCTACACCCCCTGCCAGGCTTTTACTATTGCAGAGGTAAATCCATTAAAAGAGATAAAAACAGAGCTTAAAGAAAAAATTTCAAGGCTAAAGTTTGATGGCCAATCTTGTTTTGATATTGGTATTCAAGGCGGCTTTCAATTATTAAGCAAAGTTGGCGGGAGCAAAAATATTATCTTTATAAGCGACGGTAAAACAACATACAACAAATTGCGTGAAGATACATTGAATGTTGTAAGAACTGTCAATGCAAAAGGAGTTAAAGTATTTGCTGTTGGCGTAGGTACAGAAACAGACAGCTTAGCGACAGATAATAATTTATTTTTAGGAAATGTAGCAGCACTAGGAGAAGGTGTTTATTACAAAGCAGATGCAGCCAACAAAATAAAAGTTCAATTTGGCGACCAAGATGAAACAAAAGGAGAGGAATTCTACAATACGCTTGTTCCTATTGACACAACACATTTCATAACTCTTGGCTTGGATGACATGCATGCCACTGTAAGCGGGTATAATTATGCTGTTCCAAAGCCAGCTGCGAGAATGCTTGTCACAACCCATAAAAACATTCCAATACTTGTTGTTTGGCGATTTGGATTAGGAAGGGTTGTAACATTTACAACAGATGATGGGTTGAAATGGGCAGGAGACGTATTGAACAAGAAAAACTCAAAGTTATTGACAAAAAGCATAAACTGGGCTATTGGAGATTTAGGTAGGAAAAAATCATATGATGTCACAATTAGAGACTCAGTTTTAGGCAAATCAACTAGCGTTAATGTCATAACAAAGGAGATGCCAAAAGCTGAAGATCTAAGCTTTGCAAAAATAGATACAAACTTATATTCAGCTGCTTACACGCCAAAAGACACAGGCTACAAGGAGATTTTAGGAGCTACTTTTGCTGTAAATTACAATGACGAATACGCAAACCTCGGCATTAACACAGAATTCACAAGTTTGGTAGAGAAAACAGGGGGCAAGATTTTCGAACCAAAAGACATTGATGGAATTATAGAGTTTGTCAAGGCAAAATCGAAAAGAATAAAAATTGACTCAAAAGATTACAGATGGCCTTTTGCAATTATTGCATTATTATTATTTTTGATTGAGATAGCAATAAGAAGGTACAGGGAGAATATACAAAAATAATTGACAATATAAAACACAATAAAAATTTGATAAAAATTGTTTTATTTTTTAAAAAATAATTTAAAAATTTAATGCCGACGAAATCCGAGATTTCGCGGACACAGAAAATTGCTCAGCAATTTTCTCGTGGCAAAAAACTTATAGTTAAGAAGGAAATTAAACAATAACAAAATCAATAATGATTACATTAAACAAAAACATAAAAATTAATAATGAAAAATAAATAAAAATCTAAAAAGGTTAAAATGGCGGTAATGAAAAAAGATGTGAATCTTGGCTTGCTTCTTTTGATAGTTGCAGCCTTGCTGATGTTCAGCGGCTTTACAGTTTATTATCAAACTACTTTCAAGAATGTGTCAAAAAGTTTCGAGATAAAATTAAAGGAGCTTGAACAGGTAACAAAAGATTTAGAATCAAAAAGAGGCCAACTTAATGAAACTAGCGTACAGCTTCAGCTGAGAAAACAAAAAGAAGAGGAGTTAAGTGAACAATTTACAGATGTGAGAGGAGAAAGGGATCAGCTTGAAACTGATAAGAAAAAGCTTGAAGTGGAACTTGCAAGCACAAAAGGGCAGTTGTCAGCAGCATTGACGGAATTAACAAATACAAAAAATCAATTGGCTGAAAAAATTCAACAGGTTGCAGATTTGAGCAGAGATGTTTTAAATTTAAAATCAGATGTAGATAAATTAAAAGATGATGTAGATGATTTAAAAGCTGAAAGGGATTGTTTAAGAAACAATGCTGATGCTAACGAGGGTAGTTGCTAATGAAACCATTTTCAAGTGTTGTAAAAGAAATCAACAGGACTTTGAACCAGATGATACTATTTGAAAATATAGTAAATACAACATTGGTGTTTTTACTGTTTTATTTGGTATTATCTGTTATTGATTTTAATCCGTTGTATGCGTTGCTTCCTGCCCTTATATACCTTGCATATTATTCTTATTTAAGTTTTAAGTCTTCAAAGCCTTTAATTGTAGAAAGCAAATATGCTCCTTTAAGGGAAAAATTAAGGACAGCAGCAGATAATGTTGGCTTGGAGAATCCAATCGTTGAAGAGCTTGAATATGAAGTTACAAGCGAAATGAAAAATGTTGGATTGTCAATGTTTATAAATCCTAAGACATTGTCTTACAAGATATTTGCAGTTATGCTGCTTTCGTTCATGATAATATTCGCTACGACATTAAACCTTAAGCTTTTAGAGTTTGCAAAACAAAAAGTTCCTTACATATTCGATACAAAAAATTTGAAAGGCGTTGGAAATCTTGTGGCAACAAAATTAAATACAAGCGAAGACATTTACGGCAAAGAAGATGTTGCAAAGCTAGGCGACAAAGAACTTAACATCAGAATCAAGCCCGTAGATTTCAAAGTCAATGTCAAAGAAGAAGGAGATGTCCAGCAGCAAAAATTTGAAACGGTTTTTCCTCAAGAGCTTATTGTGAAGGAAACAGTTGCTTATGAAGAAAACATTCCGCAGGAGCAGCAAGAATTGGTAAAAAATTATTTTAAGAAATTGGCAGAAGAATCAACATAAAATAATAAATTAATTTAAATACAACAAAAATTAAAAGAATCCATTACGAAAAATCCAATAACGATAAATATTAGACAAAAAACAATAAATGAAAATCATTAACGATTAAAATTCAATAACTAAAAACTCAGTAAATTAATTTCAATTATTTTTAAAAATTAAAAAATAAAATTAATGGCGAAAAAGTTTATTGCGCTGTGAAAGATGGAATACATTCAATAAATTATTAATTTCACATCAACTAAAAAATAAACAAAAAATTAATAATGAAAAAATAAAATCAAAAATTAAAAATCATTGAGGTGATATCATGAAAAACTACAAGCAGATTTTCGACGAGCTTCAGAAGGAAACAGGCAAAATTATTATTGGGCAAGAAAGTGTCATTGAGCAGATTCTCATAGCAATTTTGTGTGACGGCAATGCATTGCTTGAAGGCTATCCTGGACTGGCAAAAACTCTGACAGTAAGGACTCTTGCGCAGCTTATGGACTTGAAGTTCAGCAGAATCCAGAACACTCCTGATTTAATGCCGTCTGATATAACAGGCACTTACATAATAGAGGAAGCATCTGGCAAGCGCCAGTTCAAGTTCCAGCCTGGACCAATATTTGCAAATGTTGTGTTAGCAGATGAAATCAACAGGGCAACTCCAAAAACGCAATCTGCTTTGCTTGAGGCAATGCAGGAAAAGCAAGTTACCGTTGGAACAAACACATTTAAGCTTGATTTGCCGTTTTTCGTGCTTGCAACACAAAATCCAATCGAGCAAGAAGGCACCTATCCGTTGCCTGAGGCGCAAGCTGATAGGTTCTTGCTAAAGATAAGCGTAACTTATCCAACTTATGAGCAAGAACTGCAGATTGTTGACAAGTATGCAGCTGAAACAAAGGATTATAGGTTAAAGGTTATGCTCAACAAAAACCATCTTCTTACACTGCAAGGCTTGACAAGACAAGTGCCTATTGCAAATGATATCAAGCAAAGGGCTGTAAAAATTATTCTAGCAACAAGAGCAAACAAGGAAATTATACAGTATGGCGCATCTCCAAGAGCTTCAATTGGATTAATTTTGGCGTCAAAAGCACGAGCACTGATACAAGGCAGAAATCATGTAAGCAATGAAGATTTGAACATTCTAGCTTATCCAATACTAAGGCATCGTATAATACTTAATTTTGAGGCAGAAAGAAAAGGGATGTCAAGAGACGACGCAATCAAGAATATTTTGGATAAAGCGAAATAACTACAGAAGTGTTTGTTGATAATTCCATTTATTATATTTCAATATAAACCCATTTTTAAAATAAAATACGAATTAAAATGATTAACACCCAGTTTCTTGACCAGTTGTCAAGATTTAATCTTGTAGTCAAAAAAAGAGTCACATCAAACTTGACTGGGCCTAGACGCTCTATTTCTGGCGGGCATGGAGTGACTTTCAAAGACTACAGAATTTATGCTCCAGGAGATGATATAAGATTGATTGATTGGAGGGTTTATGCAAGGACAGACAATTTATATATAAAAGTTCATGAGGAGGAAAGAAACCTTACTGTGCATATTATTATAGATAGAAGCGCTTCAATGGACTTCGGCAAGCCAATAAGCAAATTTGATTATGCTTCAATGATAGGAGTGGGCTTTGCGTATCTTGCTTTAAGAGACAATGAAAGGTTCCAGTTCTCAACATTTGCAGATACATTGGATATTTTCCAGCCAAAAAGAGGCATGAGCCATCTTGCAGCAATGGTACAGCATTTGAACTCGATTAAACCAAAAGGCAATTCAAAGCTAGTCGACACAATAAGGCAATACAAAAAGGTCATCGGAAGCAGGTCGTTGCTTGTGCTTGCATCAGATTTTCTTGTCAATATCGATGAAATAAGAGAAGCCTTCTATTTATTAGGCGACCATGAAATAAAAATAATTCAGGTTCTTGACAGGACTGAGAAAGAACTAAAGATGGAAGGTGACTTGAAGCTTATAGACAGCGAGACAAAAGGCATGCTCAGAACTTTCATAAGCCCAAGATTGAGGATGCAGTACCAGCAGCAGCTTGATGAGCACTGCGCAAAAATAGAGGAAGTGTGTAATAAATTGAATATACATTATCATCTTGCAATAACAGATACGCCGATATTTGACACTTTTTACAAGATACTCGAATGATGAAATTTAGTTTATATAATGCAAATACTTTAAATCTTGTAAAAAGTTAGGAATGTAATGAGTATACTTTCTATAAAATTTTGGAAAGTTAGAATTACCCACCAACCTTAAAAGAATAGCCATATTTTGGCATGGTAGAGATAATAAACCTTAACTGCTTTATTCTTTTCTTAACATCTTCTTTTTTGTTATATCCAAGCTCGACTGCTTTTTCATAATTTTTGATTGCATTTTCAAAGTCGCCTTTTTTGTCAAGAACAATGCCGAGGTTATAGAAGCCAATTGTGTTGTTTTGGTTTAATTTTATGCTTATTTCAAACATTTGAGCAGCTGAATCATAATTCCCAAGTTTTTCAAGAACTGCTCCAAGATTATTATATATAGTATATTTGTTTGGGTTGAGCAGAAGAGCCTTTGTAAGGTTTCTGTATGATTCTTTTAGCATGCCTTTTTTCAGATAGCAAACACCTAAGTTTTGGAAAGCTTCGCTATTTTCTTTTATTCTCAAAGATTCTGTGTAGTTTTTTATTGCTTCATCATAATTTTTTTGCTGCTCATTGAGGATGCCTAGCTCGTACAAAGCCATGTTGTGCTTTGGATTTAACTCGATAGCTTTTCTAAATGATTTAGCTGCATCATCAAAATTATCATTTTCTTTGTATAAAACGCCCAATTCATAATAGGAAGAATCAAGTGACATGCGAGTGAGCTCGTCTCGCTCGCTCACAACTGACTGATTTTGCTTTACCTTCTTTTTACAAAGCTCAAGATAAAATTGCCTTTTTTTCTTCACAAGGTTGGGATCAGCATTTCCATAATTGTATATTGCAATGCTTGTTGCTGCAATTTTTCCTTTTTTCCTCTCTATAGAAGTTTCAACCAATTCATGCACTGTGCCTTCAAACTCATATCCTTTTTTATTTCTAAAAAGCCTGACAATTAATGATCCGTACCAGCCAGCATAAGTTTTGTTATTTTTTGTGTGCTCCTCATTAACGAAACCAGCAATTGAAGATTCATTTGTATAATTTTTTTGAAGAAATAGATATGCATCAATCTCTTTATTCTCTATTAACTCTCTTATAGACTTTAAACTTTCTTTATCTATCATTTCATCAGCATCAAGCACAAGAATCCAGTCTTTTGT
>CAZUWB010000008.1:0-9446 GCA_964623945.1 uncultured Methanosarcinales archaeon
TTGCCTCTTCCCTTTTTTATTTTTTCAATAATATCTTTATGCTCAAGCTCAGCTATCATCAAGCTTATTTTTGCTTCTGACAATGGAATCTGCTTTCTTATATCTTTTTGAGTAGTCCTCCCTCCTTCTTGTTTGATTATCTTTATCAACTGCTCTAAGCTATCATCTTCATATTTTTCTTCGAGTTTTTTAGTATCTTCTTGTTCTCCTATCTTCATTGTCTCCTTTTTTTGTTTTTTGTTCTTCTTATAATAATTTACTCCCATCAAAATTATTGCTAATATCAATAATATAACAAAAATAATCCAAATATTACCTTTCTCATCTATTCCAATTATATCACCATTCACTTCAATATCAATATCTTCAATACCTTCTTCAATATCCGGAAATAATATCAAGTCAAGAACATAAGAGCCGCTTTGCTTTATGGTTATATTTTCTTGCACAGATGCAATCACAGTACTTTTCTGCATCAATTGGGCTTTAATAGTGTAAGCTCCATTTGGAACATCAAATGAATAAGAGCCATTTTGGGCTATCATAAACTGTTTTGGAGAAGTATTAATCTCGACTCTTGCATTATTGACCTTTTTCAATGATAAATCATAAACAGTGCCGTAAATAGTGGCTGCATTTGCTTGACTGATAAAAAGAATACTTACCAATAAAAAAATGAAAATTCTGAAACTAAGCATATCAACGATGTTTTTTTATTACTATAAAAACATTTTGAAACATGAAATCATTTTAAATTCTTTTTAAACTCTAAAAGAGCTTAATCTGACTTTTTAAAGCAAAATAAACTAAAATAAAGCTTTGTAAAGTTTTAAAATCAATAAAAAACCTTAAATTTTTAATTAAAAAAAGTTTATTTATAAATAAAATAGTTATACACATCTTCAATAAATCAATTAAATTTTTAAAAATATCAAAAATTAGAATTTGGAGGTTAGTCAAAATGAAAAAAATAATTGCATTGGGATTAATTGCAGTTTTTATTTTTAGTTTAATACCTTCGTCCTTTGCCCAAAATAATGGATCTGGTTCTATAAGAGATACAATAGAGGACATAAGAGACACAAGAGAGGATATTCGCGATATTACAAATGTTGATAGGCAAAGGTGCATTGAAAAATGCCAGAACGAAGGCTATCAAAATTGCGAAGAGAGATGTAGAGCAGCTGACATCAGAGAGAACTCTAGAGATCTAGGAGAAAATATTAGAGAAAATTTGCGCGAAGCTAGGATTTTAAGAGTCAGAAGTGCTGCAGATTTAAACGCTAGGAACATATCAGCACAAAGACTTGCAGACTTGAGGGAAAGATACGAAAATGCTAGGGAAAGATACGAAGAAGCAAAAGAAGGACTACAAGACGCAAGACAAAGATTAAGGCATTCGTTGCAAAGCGGCAATCAAACAGGTACTTTTGAGCATGCTAAAAACTACCTCTTAAGAACAGCAGATGCTTTAATAAATCATCTTGAGAAAATAAAAACAAAGGCCCAAGAAAATGAAAATATACCAGATGATAAAGAAGTTGAGATTGTTGCTGAAATAGATGCTGAAATTGCTGAGATCAATTCTATAAAGTTAGAGATAGAAGCTGCAACCACAAGAGAACAGATAAAAGAATTGGCAAAGAAGCTTCGTGACAAATGGCGCGAACTAAAGCACATAATAAGATTCCACACTTACAGAATAGTAGCTGCAAGAGTAATGGGTATAGTGAATCAAGGCTTAGTGCTTGAAAAAAGACTTGATAAAATACTTGCAAACTTAAATGAAAGCGGCATAGATGTTGATGTGGATCAAGAAGTTGAAGACTTTAAAGATAAAATTAATGAATCTAGAGACTTATATAAACAGGCACAAGGTAAGTTGTCTGAAGTCATAGACTTAAGAGCAGCAGGCGAGCCAGCTGATAGCGAAACAATAAAGGCATTGCTTGAGGAAGCAAGAGACCTATTAAAGCAATCAAGAGACGCTTTGAAAGAAGCACACGATTTGCTAAAGGAAATTGTCAAAAAAATCAAGGAAGCGTCCCCTGATGCCGATTTATCAACTGAAACCGAAGTAGAAGTTGAGCAAGAAACATCTACTGACACAGAGGATACAGAGACAGAAACTGAAACAAACACAACGACAGAAGTAAATGCAACTACATAGATTTAATTTAATTTTTTTATTTTTTATTTAAGAAAAATTTAAATAGATGAATGTTGATAAAATTGCAAGGTGATAGTAAATGAAAAAAATAGTGGTAATTATTTTTATTATATTACTTATATCTGTTGTTGCATGCAAACCAAAAACTACTAAAAAAATTGAGCCACCTAAAATTGAAACAACAGGAGATGCAGCAGTTGATGCTGTTGGCAAAGATTTAAACAACGTTGATAGCATTGAAGAAGACTTAAACATAGACGAGCTTAACGATTTAGACTCGGGCTTAGAAGATATACAAAACATTTGACAATGTCCGGAATCAGTGAGATGCGAGTGAGCATCTTTCTTTGCGAACTCGCTCACAACTGTCAGATTTCTGAGCATTCCCAAAAACTATTGCATAGTTTTTGATAATATTTATATAAAAATTATATTTCTTTTGTTTTATGATTAGAATTAAAGGAGACTATCTAGAGGGTGGCGGCCAAATTTTGAGAACAGCCATAGCTTTATCAACTATAGTCCAAAAGCCATTTGAAATCTATGACATAAGAAAAGGCAGAAAAGATTCTGGATTAAAAGCTCAACATTTGTATTGCGTAAAATCACTGCAAGAGCTGTGCAATGCGGAAGTAGAAGGAGCTGAGATTGGCTCATTACACCTTAAGTATTTTCCAAAAAAAATTATTGCTAAAAATCTTAATATTGATATAGAAACAGCGGGCTCTATAACATTATTGCTTCAAGCTTTACTTTTGCCATCAATGTTTGTAAGTAAGCCTATAACACTAACCATAATAGGTGGCACAGACACAAAATGGAGCATGCCTTTCGATTATTTCAATAATGTTTTATTGCCCCAATTGCAAAGATTCGCAAAAATCGAAGCTAAACTATTGAAAAGAGGTTACTACCCAAAGGGCAATGGGAAAGTAGAAATTAAGATTAATCCAAAGTATAAGTTAAATGATTTTTCAAATTTCGAGGATTTTCATCAGCATTTAAAGGAAAATATGCAAAAATATAATCTAATTGAACAGCAACATTTGATACAAATAAAAGGAATTTCTCATGCTTCAAAAAACTTGCAGCAAGCAAAAGTTGCTGAAAGACAATCTGAATATTCAATAAATCTTCTAAAGTCAAAATATAAAATTCCAATACACATAACAACACAATATCAAGATACATTATCGACAGGCTCCGGTATTACTCTATGGGCAATTTTCTCTAAAAACAAAGACGATATTGATGAAAATAATCCCATAAGAGTTGGAGCAGATGCTCTTGGAGAGCAAGGAAAAATAGCAGAAATTGTTGGAGAAGAAGCAGCATCAAATCTAGTTAAAGAAATTGAAAGCAAAGCGCCTGTTGACAGGCATTTAGCAGACCAAATACTGCCGTTTATGTCATTGACAGGTGATTCTAAAATTAAAGTTTCTGAAATAACAAACCATTGCAAAACAAATATATATACAATACAGCAGTTCTTTGGAAATATCTTCAAAATCTATGAGGATGAAAGGATAATATCAATATAAAATAAAAACAACAACCTTTTTAAATTAATATTCAATCCTAAAACAGAAAATGACGGAAAAACAAGCAGTATGCAGTTCATGCAACAAGAGAATTACTAATACAATTGGCTCCACAAGATTTATGTGCCCTCGCTGCGCAAAAGTTGAAATTGTAAGATGCAATCATTGCAGAAAAATTGCTGCAAAATATAAATGCCCTTCATGCCATTTCGAAGGACCAAATTAATATGGCTAGCGTAGTTGTTACTATTAAAATAATGCCTAATAAGCCTGACATTGAACTTTCTAAGATTGAAGCTGAAGCAAAAAAGGAAATTGTTGATTTTTGTCATTCAAAGGAATTTAAAACACAGATCGAGCCCATAGCTTTTGGCCTAAAAGCATTAAACATATTATTTGTAATGGATGAAGGCAAAGGCAGCACAGAAGCACTAGAAAAGAAAATAAGCGAAATTGATGGTGTTAAATCTGTAGAAGTGACTGATGTAAGAAGGGCAATTGGTTAGCTAAGCATTTTCCATTCTAACTCTTGTGGCATTTTTTCCCAATTTCCACCAACAGCAAAAACATTCCCTTCACCAGTCTTAATGCAAAGTGTTTGTCCAGAATAAAACTGCGCTATTGCTTCATTAGCAGCATTGCAATCTTCTTTCTTAACATCATTTATCTGTTTATTGAGCAATCCTATTTTTGCAGGAGTTATTGCAGTAAAATGCACATACTCATCATATTTTCTTGAAAATAAGACACTGCCTTCTGTTCTTAGCTCGGTAAAAAGCTCTTTATCAAAGTCATAATACATAGCAAAGCTGCTCAAATTAATCTTGTTTTGTTCAACATTTGGAGATATGTCATCAGCTGCTATATCTGCAAGTTTATCCTTTACAACTTCAACCTTTAAGGGTATTAATTCAGCTTCAACTTCTTCGGTTCTTCCAACTTTTACAATAACCTCTTTCTCAAAATCTATATAACCGCCTTTTTTTCCAACTACCTTATAAGTTCCTACAGGAAAATTATACAAAGTAAGCGGTGTATCACCTTTAAGCTCATTACCTATATAAACTTGAGCTGTGCTTGGAGAGGACTCGATAATAAGAATCCCAGTATCTGCAAATTCCTTTTCTAATTCTTCAGCAACAGGCTTCACCTGTGCCGGTGCACATCCTGAAGCATACGCAAGAATGCCGATAAACAATAATATTACAAGTAAATTTTTATTTTTCATATACACTATTTTTATAACGCCAAATATAAATATTTATTTGTTTTTCATTAAATTGATTAATTTTGGATAAGGTATTTCACTTCTTATTCCTTCACCTTTAAGATGGGTTTCACTTACCTTATATCCCATTTTTTTTATTTTATTCGTTATAAATTCTTTTTTTAACATATTTGTTATTTTATTTTTATCACAAATATCATGCAAATCATAAAATCCAACGACATTTATTTTTGATTCCTCTTTTATTATTTTCAAAAATCTGATTAATTCTTTATTTTTGTTAAAAGTCTCATTTTTTAACATATTTTTAAAAATTTTATCACACAGATTTTCGTCCCATAAATTTCCCAACCACAATGGACCGGCATTATTAAAATAATCATGCAGCTTTAAAATTTCATCAACCTTATTTTTTCCCTTTTCGTTCTTCAAAAAAACTCGCATATAGTGTTCTTTAGCATAAGAAAATATTGGAATAAGCGCTTTATCGTATTGGGCAGCAATTAATTGTATTTTTCTTATCAAAATCCTCAATCCAGTTTCATGCATCATAGCATCTTTTTTAGGAAATGCCCAATATTTTCTTAGACAAGCCTTAGAAAATGTGCCGCTCAAGGCAGAAGTGTCTGTTGCTGTTACTGCAAGTACACCATCTCTTGCCAATCTCTTGCATGCAGCATCAATAAATGGGTTTGGAGTCCCAAATGGATCTATATCTATATAATCAAAACCAGTCGATTTAAGCAGGAATAGATTAGCGTCATTGTTAGATAATTTTATTTTGTTATTTTTATATTGAATTTTATTTAATGCTAAATTATATTTTATTGATTTAACTGCACCTTTATTGTTATCATTAATATAAATTTTTTTGATTTTATTTTTATTTAACTCTTTCAAAAATCTTATACTTCTTACACCACTTGCTGCCAATGGGTCTGCTATCTGCAAATTATTCTTATTTATAGAATTTAGCAACAAAACAGAAATATCCCTGTTTAAACTCATGACTGGATTGTAAAAAACCCCCATTCCTTTGGATATTTTTTCTGCTTTAGGTATTCTTAACTTGACTGAACATTCTGCAATAATTGCTTCCATATTCAACAATAAACTTATTTTTATTAAAAACCTTTCTTGTACATAACGTTTAAAAACATACTTAATCTACTTTATAACGATTAAAATGCTGCGCCAGGTTATTATAACTATATTAGGAAATGTTGATAGCGGAAAAACGCAATTGTTAGACACAATTAGAAACACCGCTATTGTTGAATCCGAGCCTGGGAAAATCACCCAATGCATAGGATGCTCCTTGATATCATCTGACACTATAAAGAAAATCTCCGGGAATTTGCTTGAAAAATACAATCTACAAATAAAAATACCTGGCTTTATTTTTTTGGATACTCCAGGCCACGCAGCATTCACTAATCTTAGAAAAAGGGGTGGAAACCTCGCGGACATTGCTGTATTAGTTATAGACATTAATGAAGGTGTCAAGCCCCAAACTGTGGAATGCATAGACATACTTAAGCAATACAAAACACCCTTTATAATTGTGCTTAATAAAATTGACTTATCGCCTGGATGGAACTCAAATCCAAAAATCAATCTTCTGGAAAATATAAAGAAGCAAAATGAAAATGCAATGCTTCTTCTTGAAAAGAAGCTTTACGAAGTTGTTGGAAAGATAAGCGAATTTGGCTTTAATGCTGAAAGATTTGACAGGGTTGAAGACTATACAAAACAAATAGCCATTATCCCGACTTCTGCAGCAACAGGAGAGGGTCTGCCAGAGCTGTTAATGGTGATGTCAGGCTTGTCGCAAAAATTTCTTGAAGAAAGCTTAAAGGTTGATATTAAAGGTAATGCAAAAGGAACGGTTTTAGAGGTAAAAGAAACAAAAGGGCTTGGCATGACAATTGATGTAATTTTATATGATGGCTCTCTAAAGCAAAATGACACAATTGTGATAGGCTCTTTGGACGAGCCAATTGTTGCAAAAGTGAAAGCTTTGTTCGAGCCAGCACCATTGGCTGAGATGCGCGATAAAAAAGCGAAATTTAATTCTGTGAAAAGCGTAAAAGCAGCAACAGGAGTGAAGATTGCTGCGCCTGAGCTTGATAATGTTGTAGCAGGCATGCCGCTAAGAAGTTGTTTACCTAATGAAGTGGAAAAGGTAAAAGAAGAAATAAAAAAAGAAGTTGGAGAAGTAATAATAGAGACAGACAAGCAAGGCATTGTCATAAAAGCAGACTCGCTTGGCTCATTAGAAGCCCTTATAAAAATATTAAAAGAAAAGAACATTGAAATCAAAAAAGCTTCTATAGGAAATGTATCAAAAAAAGACATTTCAGATGCGGAAATAAGCTATGAAAAAGATCCATTGCAGAGCGCAGTTCTTGGCTTTAATGTTGAGTTAATGCCAGATGTAAAGCCTAAAAATGTCAAAGTTTTATGCAATAATATAATCTATAAACTAATTGAAGATTTTGAGAAATGGCAGCAGGAAGAAAGAAAAAAGCTTGAATCTAAAGAGACTGAATATTTGCATAGGCCTTGCAAAATCCAGTTATTGAAAGGCTATGTCTTTAGGCAAAATAATCCAGCTATAGTTGGCGTTGAAGTGTTAGCAGGAGCTTTGAAAGTTGGAACTCCTTTAATGAAGAAAGATGGTGTTGTAATTACAGAAGCCAAAAGTCTTCAGCAAGAGCAGGAAAATGTAGAAAAAGCTGAGAAAGGAAAGCAAATTGCAGTTTCCTTGCCAAATGTTACAATTGGAAGGCAAATCCATGAAGGAGACATTCTATATTCTGCAATTCCAGAAGAGCAATTTAGAAAATTAAAGGAATTCAAGAAATATTTGAGTAGTGAGGAAATAGCAGTTTTAAAAGAGATCGCAGAAATAATGAGAAAGCAAAATCCAATGTGGGGAGTTTAGACATTTTAATACTATATTAATTAAAATTCAATCCGTGATTTGCAAGCAAATCACAATAGTTACACTCGGCGAAAAATTTTCCTGCCATTAATTTTTCGCCTCGATATATTACAATGTATGGCGAGGTTTTGCGATGTGGCAGAACAGCAAAACCAAGCACTAATCTTGCGAAATTAAAATCAAAAATACAATTAAAAATGCCTGAATTAAAAATTCTTAACAACAAAGAAATAAAGGAAATTCTTAAGCTGATAGAAAAGCAATGGGGTGCTAAAATAACTCTGGATTATGGGTTTTTGCGCAGCCCAAAAAACAGAGTTTTCATTATAAGCAAGAACATCTCAAAAATTGACATTTCGAAGCTAAGGCTCAATTCTGTTGGAATGTATTTTTGCGAAATTGATGGTGTTGGCATAAGATTGAGCATTGAAGGAACACAAATTATTGGTCCAAAAGCAACAAAAAATGTTGTTGAGCTTGATGAAGAAGAAACAAAAAAATGGTTTAAAGGCGAAGATTTGGAAAAAGAATGCAAAGATTGTAAAGGCTTTGTTATATTAAAGCACAAGAACGATTTTTTAGGCAATGGTAAATATTCAAATGGAAAAATTTTGAATTATGTTGGGAAGACTAGAAGGATAAACATTTTTTAGTGTTTTGTCACTATGTATAAAATATTATCAGGTCCAATTGGATAATCTGTTATAAATTCTGCTGAGGTATCATTGACGTGTGGAAGGTTTCTAAGTCTATTATAAAAATCTGGACCAGAGGATGTGTCTGTTTCAGTGGAATATAACACTTGACCGCCTTTTTTTAATGGTCTTACTGCTTCTTTATGAATTTTTTCAATTGGTAAGCCATAATCATTACTAAATATATGCAGCATTGCAATGAAATCAATTGTGCCATCTTTTTGTCTATTTAAAAATTCAATCGGGTCACCTTCAAACAATTTGTCTTTAGCAATAACACCATTCTTAATAAGAATATCTGCCAAATCTTTATCTGGTTCAACGCCTAAAACATCTTTAGAATATTTACTCAAAGCTGCATAACTACCACCGTAACCAACTCCAATATCTAGAACCTTACCTCTTAGATTTCTTTCATTTATAAGTCTGTCCTTAACTAGTTCAGATAACTTTGCTTCTACATCAAATGCTCTCGCTTCCAATCCAGGTTTATATAGAAACCTATCAAGTGTTATTGTATTCATACTTGTTTCTTTGTTGTGCCCTTATTTAAATCTTTCGTTTTTGACTACTAAGGAGTGATTATATTGGCAAGAATGTCAAAACTTCACTAATAGCCCTTTCCATTCTATCATATAACTTTGGATGACTTCTTCTATACTTTTGTAGTTTTACATCTCTTCTTACTCTAAATAATGGGTGACTATCCTTATCAAAGAATTCATCAAGGAAAAAATCCGGCAGAGTAGTTACTTGAACCTGCAATCTTTCTGTTGTAATGTCATTTCTGTACCTTAGTACATATTCTATAGCTCTGAGTTTTTTACCTTCCTTACCCTTTGAAACTCTGTAATCCTCAGGATCA